>CAYUFO010000041.1:4158-11056 GCA_964443985.1 uncultured archaeon
CTCCGCACCAGAAGAACTGCCGGAATCCGCATCAGCGTCACCGGCATCCGAGGAATCAGCACTGTCGCCGCCCTCCTCGCCGCTCACCTGCGGCTTCGGCTTGGCATAGTTGTAGCGGAGGCTCCCCCCGTCGCCAGCCGATGGTTTGGGGTCAAGGGTCTCCTCGCGGCCCACGGGGTCCACGGGATTCACGGGAACCGGTGCGGGACCCTTCTTGGGTGGAAGGGTCGTGGTATCCGCAACGGCGTATCCCGCAAGAAGCATGAGGCATAGGGCAAGTGGCAGAACGCGGCGCATGGTAGGTCGTGCAAACATGATATATCCCCCTGGTGTATTTGTTTGCAGTATTAACGGGAACCGGGTGTTTAAATATGCCTGCTTTTTGGCTGAGCGCCTTTTTAGGGGTGCACCCCCACAAGATATCAGCACACCATGGCTTCACATCATGGCGAAAAGAACACGAGGAAACGCCAAAAGGAGATAGACAACTTCCTCTACGAGACCTTTCGCGACGTCGAACGCCTTGAGCGGCAGTTCAATCGCGGCCGCATCTCAGACGACGCATACCAACAGGAGATGGCGGCCCTCGAAGCCGCGACCGACGTCGCGTTCAGCGACCTCGCCGACTTGAAGAAGGCCGAGAAGGACGCGATATTCATCGCCCTCTCAGAGCTCGAGCAGCGCTACCGTGACAGGAATCTGTCCGAGAAGCGCTATCAGGAACGACACGACCGCCTGAGCCGCGACGCCGTCCTCCTCGACTACGACCTCAGCGCCCTGCATTCGACGGCGGGCCGGGCGACCTACCTCGAAGAACTCGCCCGCCGCCACAAAAGCATCTACGACCGCATAAATTATCTCGTTCTCGGACTCCTCTTTTCGATTCCCTTCTATTCAGCGCTCCTCTTGCTGCAAAACCAGGAAGTCCTCGCCTTCGCCGCCCGCATCTCCGTGGAGTACCCCGTCATCTACTTCACCATCCTCGCGCTCGAGGCCGTCTTCCTATTCTTCGTGGCGAAATCCATCCTCATGGACGGCTACACCTTCGGCAACGTCCTCTCCTTGGTCTTCCTGCTCGCCGTCATTTACCTCGTCGTCGGCAATCCGTTGACGTTCGAGCAGGACCGGCTCGCCGACGGCGCCGACTTCCTGCTCCTCAAACGGTCGGTCACGAGCCTCATCAGCCGAAGCGGCGCCACGACCGTCATCGGCTTTTCGGGGTTGACGCCGATAGCCTCGACGGCGAGCCTCAAAGACGACGGGCGCCTCATCACCATGGTGGGCAAGCCGCCCGCCACCGTCGTCTTGACGCGGGTTTCTGTCATCAACCGCGTCGACGACACCTACTGCGGAGGGCCTGTCACCGTCAACGAGGAGCGCCTTCACGGGGATCATCCCCACCGATTGTCCTCGCAGGCGCGCTCATTCTTACTTTCCGTCGAGGGCTGCAGCACCGCCCGCGACGAGGACACAGGGTTCGCGAGTCTCGAGCTTTCACTGACCTACGACTTCGAGCTCGGCAGCGTGTCCACTCGAAAGACCGCCACAGGCACCATCAATGGCCTTTGACGACCCCCTTTTCGCCGACCTCGCAGACCGCTGCAACGCCGACCTGCGGCTACGCCACGCCATCGTCCTCGTGGCCCGATGCACTATCGAGTACTGGGGACGAAGCAGGAGCGTCGTCGGCGAGGGGGACCGCGTCATCCTCGTGAAGCCCGACTCAACGCTCATCGTCCACGCCCCGGGAGGATTCAAGCCCCTCAACTGGATGAGCGCTCCCACCGACACCGTCGCCCAGGCAGCAGACGACGTGCTCGTGATGCAAAGCCAGCGCACCAAAAAACCCTTCGAGGAAATGCGCATCGAGATACGACAGGTCCACGGCTACCATCGCTACCCCGGGCTCCACGACGCCGAAGACATCGAGGTCCGCCACACCGAGCGCGACATGCAGGACTACCTCGCCTGCCACCCCGAACTCGTCGACCCCGCCTTCCGGCTCACCGCAACCGAATACCACAGCCCATTGGGCTTCATCGACCTCTACGGCAAGCTCGGCGAGCGCTACTGCGTCGTCGAGCTCAAAGTCGAGCGCGCAGGCCTGCCCGCTGCATTGCAAGTCAAGCGCTACCGCGACTGGCTGGCAAGCGAGATGCGCCAGGACGTCGCCGCCATCCTCGTCGCCCCCGCCATCACCCCCAACGCATTGCAGATACTCAAAAGGGAGAAGATAGCGTTCAAGAAGTTCAGCATCAAGAAGATCGAACCCGTCTTCACGAAAAGCAAAACGCCCTCCATTTCCGACTGGTGCGAACAGAACGAATAAGTTATTCGAACCCGCAGCCGCTGTGCGCCGAAAGCCGTGAAAGGGGCTGCAGCCCCACAAGGCGTTGCCCCGTGGATGCCACCACCCACGTCGGCACCGTCGAGATGTTGTTTTCAGCACACCATGCATCGCTCGCGCAATCATGAATTTCAAGGCGGGCTAGATGGTCCCCGAAGAGCTCCTTTTGTCGTCGACAATACGGGCACGTCTCGAGATAGCCGAACGCATATCCCTTCTGCGCCAAGCAGTCGACGAAGGCGTTCGTCGCCTCGGGTTCGGGCGCAGGCGGATAAAGGAGATACAAGCCCACGGCGCCTGCGAGGGTGACGACCGCCAAGGCGATGATGGCGCGGTTGAGCAGACCAAGCGTTATCTCGACCATGGTTTAGCAATGACGATGCGTGATGTAGGCTGCCCAGCTCAGGCGAAGAGCGGCGCGAAGACGACCGAGACGACGCTCATCAACTTGATGAGGATGTTGAGGCTCGGCCCAGCCGTGTCCTTGAAGGGGTCTCCGACGGTGTCCCCGACGACGGCGTTCTTGTGGGTGTCGCTGCCCTTGCCGCCGAGGTTGCCGGCTTCGATGTATTTTTTGGCGTTGTCCCAGCTGGCGCCTGCGTTCGCCATCATGACGGCCAGAAGGAAGCCCGCGGTTATGGTGCCTGCGAGCATGGCCCCCAATGCTTCGGCGCCAAGACCGAAGCCGACGATGAGGGGGGCGATGACGGCCAGAAGGCCCGGCGCCACCATCTGGTGGAGCGCGGCCTTGGTAGTGATGTCCACGCAGCGGGCGTAGTCTGCATTCGCCTTGCCCTCCATGAGGCCCGTTATCTCCTTGAACTGGCGGCGGACCTCGTTGACGACCTGGAAGGCCGAGTGGCCGACGGCGTTCATGGCCATCGAGGAGAACAGGAACGGCAGCATGCCGCCGATGAGGAGCCCTATCATGACGATGGGCTCGGTGATGCTGATGACCATCGCTTCGCCGCGGATCTTGGCGATGGTGCCGATGTAGGCGGCGAAGAGGGCGAGTGCGGTGAGAACGGCGCTGCCGATGGCGAAGCCCTTGCCGGTCGCCGCGGTCGTGTTGCCGAGGCTGTCGAGGGCGTCTGTCCGCTTGCGCACGTCCTCTCCGAGCTCGGCCATCTCGGTGATGCCGCCGGCGTTGTCGGCGACGGGGCCGTAGGCATCGGTGGCGAGCGTGATGCCCAGGGTCGAGAGCATGCCGACGGCGGCGATGGCGATGCCGTAGAGGCCGGCGAGCTCGTAGGAGAGGTAGATGGCCGCGGCGACGATGAGCACCGGCAGGGCCGTGCTCTTCATACCCAAGCCAAGTCCCTCGATGATGTCGGTGGCCGAACCCGTCTGGGCGCTTTCTGCGACCTTCTGGGTGGGCTGATAGGTGTCCGACGTATAGTATTCGGTGACGAGGCCGATGAGGACGCCCGCGACGAGGCCCACGACCGTGGCGCCGAAGAGGGTGAGGGCTTGGTCGGGGACGAGCACGCTCACGACGAGGTACGTCCCCGCGATGAAGAGCCCCCCTGCCACGAAGGTGCCGGTGCGCAGCGCCCACAGGAGGTTCTCCTGGGTGGCCTGCTCCTTGGTGCGCACGAAGAAGGTGCCGATGATGGAGCAGACGATGCCGAGGGCGGCGATGGCCAGCGGCAATATCACGGAGGGCGTGCCGAAGGCGACGCCGGCGCCGAAGGCGATGATCATGGCGGCGATGATGGAGTTGACGTAGCTCTCGAAGAGGTCGGCGCCCATGCCGGCGACGTCGCCGACGTTGTCGCCGACGTTGTCTGCGATGACGCCCGGGTTTCGGGGGTCGTCTTCGGGGATGCCGGCTTCGACCTTGCCGACGAGGTCGGCGCCGACGTCTGCGGCCTTGGTGTAGATGCCGCCGCCGACGCGGGCAAAAAGGGCGATGGAGCTGGCGCCGAGGCCGAAGGCGTTGATGACGTTGGGGTCGCCGAAGATGAGATACATGGTGGTGACGCCGAGGACGCCAAGTCCCACGACGGCCATACCCATGACGCTGCCCGAGGAGAAGGCGATGCGGAGTGCCTTGTCGAGGCTCGTGCGGGCGGCCTGGCTGGTGCGGACGTTGGCGGTGGTGGCGATGCGCATGCCGATGTTGCCTGCCGCTGCCGAGAATACCGCGCCGACGACGAAGCAGACGGCGGAGGTGGCACCGATGCCCGCTGCGAGGATGACGGCGAGGACGACGACGAAGACGACGAGGTAGCGGTATTCGCGGTTGAGGAAGGCCATGGCGCCCTCCTTGACGGCGCCGGATATCTCCTGCATGCGGTCGGTGCCGGGGTCTTCTTTGGCGACGCGGTTGGCTTGGATGGCGGCGAAGGCAAGAGCCAGGACGGCGCTGGCGAGTATCAGGATGATGGTCGTTTCCATGGTCGGTTCCTCACGGGGTTATGATGATTGCATATATGCTCACACGCGCGAGCATGGAATGGATTTAGTACTCGATTATATAAAATACGCACTCCAATGATTGTAACAAGAACATGAGGGGGTTTCGACTCGTCGCCTGCTGGATTGTTTCGTTCCTGATTGCCGTGGTCGTGGCACCTCAGGCAACAGCCCAGGTCCCACCCGCATGCGATATCGACTGCAACGCCTGCATGACTCCCGGCTCATGCGAGGCCAGTCAGATAGGCTGTGTCTGGGACGTCACCAGCGTCCCCCCCTGCATCAGCTACGACGACGCGCTCAGCCTGCGGCTCAAGACCATCGCCGCCCGCATGCTGTGCATCCTCTCGCGTATCGGGCCCTACGTCGGCCTTTTCGCGCTCGCCCTCATCGCCCTCAAGCTGTGGGTCGGCTCAGACGAGCCCCAGGTGCGGACCTTCGCCAAGCAGACGCTCTGGAACCTCCTTTTAGGCATCATCATCGTCACGGGCGTCATCTACGGCGTCACGGTCCTCGACCCCGGCATCGACCTCGACGCCATGTGCGAGGTGACTCCGTCAGGCCCGGCAGGCAGTGCGCCGACCCCCGAGATAGCCCTTCAGGCCTACATCACCTCACCAACGGCAGCGGGCTTTTACACGCCCGCCACCGACATCGAGTTCTCGTCGGTCGTCACGGGGGGATCGGGAATCCATATCGTGAACTGGTATGCATACTCGTCGCCCGGCGTCCTGCTCGCCAGCTCGCAGTCGTTCACGATGTCGGGCGGCGACCCAAAACTTGGCGTCGGCGCCCACACCATCCTGCTTGAGGTCAACGACTCGGAGGGCCGCACGGCGCGCGACGACGTCCCAATCGACATCGGCGCACCCGGCGCCATATCGTTCACGTTCTCGGAGGAGACGCTATGCGGCTGACTGCATTCGTAGCTCTGGTATGCCTCTTGGCTCTTTTCTTTTCCGCCCCCTTCACAGCGGCGCAGCCCACCTGCGCGGTCCTCTTCGACCTCGGCATCGTCAACGAGCAGGCCGACTGCGAGGACGCCTATCTCGTCGAGATACGGCCCAACGGTGCCGGCGCCTGGAGCGACGTCACCGACCGCTGCGCCCCAGAAAACCCGCTTTCAGTTCCCGCCGGATGGACCCGTTCTATCCAGTGCGTCGACGAGACCGGCACGCTCCCCCCGCGCTTCACCGGACCCCACGAGGTGCGGTTGACGTGGTGCGGCCAACAGGCCATCTTCACCTATGGGGGGCCGGCATTCGTGGTGGGAGTCATTCCCGTCAACTGGGATGCCGGCGATTTCGGCTGGTCGCTTTATTTTTCCGAGAGTCTCCGATACTTCGTCGCCCGTCCCGGCGTCGGCGCGAGCCTCGAGGACATATTCGTCATATCGGGGGGCACGTGCCCCATCGGCACCTACGACATCGAGAACTGGGGCACCTCCCTTGCCGGCCTCCAAGCGTGCGTTTCCGACCAGGGCCTCGACAGCTACCCCCTCGACCAGGTCGTCGGCGTGGAACGCAACAGCCTCTGCTACGTCCCTGAGAGCTATTACTTTGATGGCATGTGCCCGGGAGCCGGCGACTGGAACGACCCTGCCTCCGACAACAACGGCCTGTGCCAGCACACGGGCACGGGCGTCGACGACTTCGAGCGATTCCTTTCTGTCACAGGCATAGTGGAACCGGATTTCTACGCGATGTGCAACATCCTTGAAGACACCTACGACAAAGATGAACCCGGCAACGACACGACCCACGCCGCCATCGACCAGTGGCTCGCCACAGCCAACGGCCAGGGCGTCCGAGACACGCTCAACGACACCGTCTGGGAGGATGAATCCCAGGGGCTGCTCAGGCTCCGCTCCTCTTGTGAGGTCCGCATTCTGAGCGGAGAACTCTACCCAATGCTCTCCCCGCCCGGAGACGCCGAATGCCCCGTCGGGGGGTGGGTGCCCTCGCTTCCCGCCACCTACTCCATCATGACCCAGCAGGGCGACTACAACACCCTCGCCCACGAATGGGGCCACGCCATGGGCATGGCCTGCGACCTCTACGACGCGGACCTCTGCACTGACCAGATAGGCATGGGCTGCCAGACCGGCGGCTTGTGCGCGTCCATCGGCGACTG
>CAYUFO010000042.1:0-2589 GCA_964443985.1 uncultured archaeon
CCGCCTTTTCGGCGTCCTTCCGGTCCTTCGTGCCGATGTCGAGCCAGAGGTCGGAAACAGGGTGGGCGTAGACGTTTGCCGCGGGGATTTGCCTCTCGATGGCAGAGGTGACCTCGTATTCGTGGCGGCTCGTCTTCTTGAGGTCTTCGAGCAGGGAGAACAATGAGTCGTCGAAGACGTAGATGCCGGCGTTCGCGAGGGTGCCGAAGGCGTCCGAGTCGGGCTTCTCGACGAGCTGCTTCACCTGGCCGTCCCTGACCTCGACGATGCCGTAGTGGCTGGGGTCGTCGACGGAGACGACCGCCAAACTCGTCTTCGACTTTGAATGCGTATGCGCTTCGACGAAATCGGTGAGCGTTCTCCCCGACACGACGAGGTCGCCGTTCATGGCGATAAACGAGCCAGACACCTTGTCTTTGGCCTGCAAGATGGCATGGCCGGTGCCAAGCTGTTCCTCCTGGACGATGTAGTCGAGGGCAAGCCCCTCGTAGTCTGAGCCGAAGTATGATTCGATGACGTCGCGGTGGTAGCCCACGACGAGGACCGCTTTCTTTACGCCGGCCTCCGTGAGGGCGCGGAGGTTCCATTCGAGGATGGGCCGTCCTGCGACGGGAAGCATGGGCTTGGGCCGGGTGACGGTCAGTGGACGGAGTCTCGTTCCCTCGCCTGCCGCCAACACGATCGAATCCATGGCTCTACCTATTGAATGTTTTTTTCGCAAAGGACATACTCTTCATCGACCCGGGGTGCGAGTTCCTTGAATTTCCTTGAGAACAACCCCTGTCGGTCGGCTTCACTGTCCTTTCGCGTCACGTTGCGGACGTCGACGACGTAGTGGGTCTCCTCTGAATCGGGAAGGTCTTTCAGTCTCTCCGAGAATTCCTCGATGAGCCGGATGCCCTCCTTTTTGATCTCTTCCGCGTCGACCATGTTATCTATGACAGGAATTTTCTTGCAAGCGGTATAAGCTTCGGCGACTTGACGAACGCCTTTTTGAAAAAGGAGCCGAAGTTGCCGTTGGTGAGGTCGTTGATGGTGCCACCATCCATGAAGTCAGCCATTTTCTCAAGTTCGTCGCTGCCGAGCTTCTCGAAGAAATAGCGGAGCTTGAGGAGCTTTTTCAGGCGGCCGCCGTGCAGGTCGTCCCACCGCTGTTCGTAGACGCTGAGCTTTTCCGCGCTGACGTCCCCGGTAGCCAATACCTCCGCCGCCACCTCGGCGGCGATGCGTGCGGCCCCCATGGCGACGCCGATGCCCCCGCCGTGGATGGGGTTGACCTGGTGGGCGGCATCGCCGACGAGGATGACGCCGTCGGCGACGAGGGGGTTTTTCGAAGGGCTCATGGGGATGCCGCCGCTGTTGACCTCGAGATAGCTCGCCTTCTCGAAGAACCCGGGATGCGAGCCGATGAAACGATCGAGATAGTCCTTTGCCCGGGCACCCTCCTTGGAATTCTTGGCTGAGATGCCGATGCCGACGTTGGCGACGCCCTCACCCTTGGGAAATATCCAGATGTAGCCGCCGGGAGAGTTGCCGCCGCCGAAGAAGATGTGCAGGCGGCCTTCTTCGATGCCCGTGAGGCCCGCCATCTCGTACTGGAAACCTGAATGGTAGTCGCCGATGTCGTTTGTGCCCGTGATGCCCGCCCACGTGCCGACCTTTGAGTCGACGCCGTCGGCGCCGATGACGAGCCTGGCGGGAATCGAGCCCTCTCCGTCCATTCCCGCGAACGTCACTCCCGAGACGACGCCGTCTGTTTTGATGAGACCCGTGACCTGGGTCTTCACCATGAAGCGCGCGCCTGCCTCGATGGCCTTGCGGGCGAGATACTTCTCGAATATCTTTCGTTCGACGATGTATCCCTCGGCGCCCGTGTCGACGACGACCCGTTTGCCCGAGGGGGAGTAGACGATGGCGCCGGTGATGCGATTGAGGGCCCAGCGGGGGTCCGGCGAGATGCCGAAGGGCTCGAGGTATTCGAGGGCGAGGCCTTCCGCGCACCGCTTTGGGGTGCCTATTTCCTGCTTTCGTTCGACGACGGTGACCGCAACGCCCCGTCTGGCGAGCTCCCATGCCGCCATGATGCCTGCGGGGCCCGCGCCGACGACGACGACGTCGGTGGTGATGTCGCTCATGGTTTTTCCCTTTGGATCGCGCCCGAGGGGCAGAACTGGTGGCATAGGCCGCATTCCACGCATCGTTTCGCATCGAAGGCTATCCTCGTCTCGTAGAGGACGATGGCGTCGTGGGGGCACACGCCCACGCAGCCGCCGCAGTAGAGGCATCTGGCTGAATCGACGTTCATGGTGTTTTTTTCTGCAATCTATGCGAACCGGTCTTTTTATATCTCGACGGTGCCGGTGTATGCGGTGACGGCGGGGCCTTTGAGGGCCACCTTCCCACCATCGTAGGAGACGTCGAGCACGCCGCCGGGGAGCGTGACGGCCTCTGTTTCGTGTTCCGGACAGTACATACCGCACAGTTGACAAAAACCAAGAAAGAACAATACAGCAATCGCTGCCCGTGACGATCTTTTATTTAGGAGTTCTCCGGTACCGGAGGCCGTTATGAGAGATAATACAGGAAGCT
>CAYUFO010000042.1:2599-10898 GCA_964443985.1 uncultured archaeon
CGACGACGGCCGCGCAGGCGCCGGTGCCGCAGGCGAGGGTCTCCCCGGCCCCCCGCTCCCAGACGCGCAGGTCGAGGGATGTCCGGTTCCTCGCGACCGCGAACTCGACGTTCGTGCGGTGCGGTGCGAACCGTGGATGGCGTTCGATGGTGGGGCCGAGGCCCAAGACGAGAGCGTCCGTCGCCTCGTCGACGAAGAACACGGCGTGGGGGTTGCCCATGGACACCGTGGTGAAGGGTGCGAGCGGCTCGGAAAGGTCAAGGGATTCCCCGATGGCTGAGATGGCGGGGGCTCCCATGTCGACTTCCACCAGCGAAACAAGCCTGCCCTCCTCGGTGACGGCGACCTCCTTGAGCCCCGCCGCAGTCTCGACTGGGAAGGCTTTCCCGTCGACGAGCCCGTTCTCATAGACGTACTTGGCGAAGCATCGGATGCCGTTGCCGCACATCTCGGCCTCGCTGCCGTCGGGATTGTACATGCGCATGCGGACGCGGGCATCGTTGCCTTCCTCGACGAGGAGCACGCCGTCGGCGCCGATGGAGAACCGTCTCCTACATACCGTTTCGGCGAACCCCGGGTTTTCGGATTCAGTGAGCGCCCCACCGGTGTTGTCGACGATGACGTAGTCGTTGCCCGCCCCGTGCATCTTCCAGAAAGCGATGGTCCGCGCCATGGTCACGAATCCTTCTCGGCGACCTTGGGTCGTCGGGCGAGCTCGTCGAGCAGGCCTGTGGGAGGTCTGCCCGCATCAACGGCCGCGTTGACGAAGTCCGTGTCGATATAGTAGGTCTTGAGTATGTGGCCGATGCCGTTGACGTCTCGGAGGTCGTGTTCGACGAACCATTCGAGGATGCGCCGCTTCTCGGCGAGGTCGTCGTGTATCTCGTTGCTCGTGAGCCCCGTGTGACGCCTGATGTCTGCGAAGAGCAGTGGTTCGCGGGTCTTCTCTTCGGTCTCGTCGGTGCGGGGGTTCCACCCGTAGAGCATGTTGATGACGGTCTGGTTCATCTGCATCGTTATCTCGCCGACCTCGAAGACGCGGCGGATGCCGCTCCGACGGTCGCGGAACATGACGATGTTGAGGTCGATGGCCTCGACCATGGAGGATGGGATGGAGATGGGGGCGTTGGTGAGGCGGCGGATGGTCTGGTCGCAGGTGTCGGCGTGCATGGTGGCGATGACGCTGTGGCCCGTGTGCATGGCCTCGAAGAGGATTTCTGCTTCCCGCTGCTTTCGGACCTCGCCGAAGAGGACGCGGTCGGGGCGCATGCGCAGGGCGTTGACGAGGAGGTCGAGCATGGTTATCTCGCCCTTGCCCTCGGGATTGGCCATGCGGGTCTTCAGCGGGCACCAGTAGAGGAATTTGGGGAGCTGGAGCTCGCGGGTGTCTTCGATGCTGATGACGCGCTGCTTTGGGTGGATGAAGGGGGTGCAGGCGTTCATGAAGCTCGTCTTGCCCGACCCCGTGCCGCCCGAGATCATGATGTTCATCTCGTATTGGATGGCAAGCCAGACGAGGGCCATGACCTCGGCGGTGGCAGTCTTGTTTTGGATGAAGTCGGTGACCGTCCACGGCTCGCTTGAGAACTTCCGTATGGTTATCTCGGTGCCGTGGTCGGCGATGGGGTAGAGGACGGCGTTGACGCGGTCGTTGTTGAGGAGGTGGGCGTCGAGGAGCGGGTAGAGTATGCTGACCTCCTTGCCGATGTCGCGGGCGATGCTCTTCGAGATCTCCTGGACCTGCTGTTCGGTGGGGATGCGGAGGTTGGACTCCATCCAGCCGTGGTTCTTGTGGTACACCCAGACGGGGTTCTTGGCCGAGTTGACGACGACCTCCTCGAGGTTGGGGTCGGCGAGCAGGACGTCGAGGTGGCCCAGCCCGATGACGCGATGGAGGATGTCGGCGGTTATCTCCCGTTTCGTCTCGGGGTCGATTTCCGGGAGCTCGTTGTCGATGAGGGACTCGATGGTCTGCTGGAACTTGGATTTTATCTCCTTGACGGCCTTGGGGTCCATGAAGTCGACGACGCCGACGTCGATGTTGGTGATGAGCCGCTCGATGATGTCCTTCATGAGGGCGAGCGTGCCGAGGTCGAAGTCGGGAAGCGACAGCCGGTAGAAGACGTCGTGGTGTCCGGAAAGGATGCGTATCTGGTAGTCGATGCCGTCGAGGTGGATAGAGTATCTTTCGATGACGCCGTCCTCCGGGGGCGGGGATTCCTTTTCAGCTCCGTCGTCGGTTGTTTCTTCTGCCATTTTTCGTTTGCCTTGCCTACATTTTCCTGAATTCAGGGTCTCCCATAAGCGGTATGTCGACGGTGATGAGCCCGCCGTTCTCGAGGATGCGGCCCCACTCCTCGATCTTCGCTTCCGGGGCGTTGAGCTCGCGGACGAGCACCGACATCTTCACCATACCCTCCTTCTGGATGATGAGGAGCATGCGGTCGAGCTTGGTGCGAACCTTCTTGCCCCCCTGGCCGCTCCTTTGAGCCCTCAGGTCGTCGCCCTCGCCAGCCGCCTGGGCTCCTGGCGCCGTCGCGATGGGCTTTGACGCAGGAGGTCCCTTGGGCACCGTGGCGGGTGCCTTGCGGGCGAAGGATGCGAGGTCGAAGCTCTCCTTGAACTTGAGGGTCGCCGTGGGGCCGGAAGCTCCCCCAGATGCAGTCGAGGCAAGCGATTCACGGGCCTGGGAGGTCGTCCACGGACCCACGATGGTCTTCAGCGATAACGAGCCACCCGAAAGGAAGCCCTTCTGGGCGGCCGCCCATTTGGCGAGGTTCCCGCGGATGGTGAGACCGAATTCCGAGAGAGCTATCGGCGAGGCTAGGAGGACGGGCGTGTTCTTCTCGAGGATGGCATCGCGGTCGGATGGAGGGAACGCGTACAATTCAAGGGTGCCCTTGGTGCCGGCGAGGTTGTGGCGGATGCCGTCGATGGCCTCGTCGCCCTGCCATACCGTCTCGGTGGAGAGCTCCTCGAGGGAGGCGCCGATGATGTCGCCGTCGGATACGAGAAGGCCGGCGGCGAATTGTTTGTCGGCGGCTGACCCATACATCCTCAGCACTCCAAAAAAGTCTGTCCTGAGCGCGGCAATGATCCTAGTGAACGCCTCCTCGGAGTCGGGAGCTATCATCCTGCCGCCGCGGACGGGTTTGCCGCCTTTCCCTGCCGATGTGGGCGCCTTTTTTCCGGACGTAAGAGTAGGACTCGATTCGCGACCGGAACCTTTTGCTCTGCCCGGAGGGTGATAGACGATGCGCGGCTCCCTGAGGAAGGGGCGTTTAATGGAGGCGTATCCCTTGTGCTCGAGGACGGAGGCATAGGTTTCGACGCTGCTTTTTTTCCACCCCATTTCTTTTGAGGCAACCGACAGACGTACCGTCCCCTTCTTTTTCAGGTATTCGGCGAAGATCTGAATCCTGCTACGCTTACTGGACTTGCGGGGCTCTCCATCGGCATCGACGAAAGGACCCGACCTATCAGAGGATTCAGACGGGGTTTCCTCGCCTTGCTGCAATTCATCCTTGAGCTGGGATTCAAGCATCTCGAGCTTTGAGAGCCATTGGTGGATCATAGCGTCCTGCGTCGACTCCTCGTCGCCGTCGCTTGCGATGAGGGCCTTCTTGCGCTCGGCTATCTTCTGCTCGAGCTTGCGTTTTTCGGAATTGATCTCCTTCTCAAGAAGCAGGAGCTCGAGGGACTTCAATTCGCGTCTGCGGGAATCAAGCACGTCGTCTGCAGTAGACCCTGTGTCCCCCGAACCCCTTGAATCTTCCGCTGCTTGACCGTCATCCACTTTCCAAGAACCAAGATGTTTTTAGGTTATACGTCGCAGCATAAATAAAAAGGTCCATCCTCCGATGGCGAGGCCGCCGCGAGATGCCTTTTTAATGGTCCAAGCCACTATTATCTATCGTTGCCGTGAAAAAAATCGAACTCCCCCGCGAAGTCATCGTCGGAGACGACGCCATCTACGAGGTCAGAGAGCTCGTCGACCGGCTCGACCTCAAGGGAAAATCCCTCATCATCTGCGACGAGACAACCAAAGACATCGCGGGAGATGAGATCCGAAAGCAGCTCTTCGACGAGGTCTACGTCCTCGAAAAGGACAAGGGAACCTCGCTCAAAGAGGAACTCGACCACATCGTGCAGAGCAGGATCAGCTTCCTCGTAGGCGTCGGCGGCGGCAAGGTCATCGACATGACCAAGGTCCTCGCCTTCGACGCCGGCATCCCCTACATCTCCGTGCCGACGGCGGCAAGCCACGACGGCATATCGAGCCCCCGCGCCTCCATCGTCCGCGACGGCAAATCCTCGCTCGGCGTCCACAGCCCCTTGGGCGTCGTCGCCGACCTCAAGATAATCAGGCGGGCCCCCAAGCGCCTGCTCGCAGCGGGCGCCGCCGACGTCATATCCAACTACACGGCCATCCTCGACTGGCGGCTCGCCCAAAAGGAGAACCACGAGTACTTCGGCGACTACGCCGCCGCCCTGTCCATGATGAGCGCCCGCATCGTCATGAAGAACGCCGACAAGATCCAACGGGACGTGTCCATCCTCGTGGAGGCACTCGTCTCCTCGGGGGTCGCCATGGGCATCGCTGGGACGTCCCGGCCGTGTTCCGGATCAGAGCACAACTTCAGCCACGCTCTCGACAACATCGCCCAGACGCCCGCCCTGCACGGCGAGCAGTGCGGCGTCGGCGCCATCATGATAGCCTACCTGCACCACGCCGGCTGGGAGAAGGTCCGCGACGCCCTCAAAAAGGTGGGGGCGCCGACGACGGCAGACGAGCTCGGCGTATCCGCAGACGAGGTCATCCAAGCCCTCTCGACCGCCCACAAAAACCGAAAACGATACACCATCCTCCGCGGCGGGCTCACGCGAGGCCAGGCCGAAGAAGTCGCCATCGAGACGGGGGTGATTTGATGGAAAACGTCCTCGAATCCTGGGTGACAGAATGGGGGGCCCTCCATTTCTCCTTGATAGACCCCGACAAGCAGGCCGCAGCCGACGCCGCCGAGATGGCGGTGGCAAGCGAGGGGGCGGGATCGTCTGCCATCATGATAGGCGGCTCCACGGCCCCGGTCGACACCGTCGACGCCGTCACCCAAGCCGTCAAAGAGGCCGTCTCCATCCCCCTCGTCTTGTTCCCGGGTTCGTCGGCTGGCGTCTCCCCCCACGCAGACTACATCTTCTTCATGAGCTGCCTTAACTCCACGAAACGACGATTCCTCGTCGAAGAGCAGGTCAAGGGAGCACCTCTCATCAAAAAAGGCAGCGTCAAGATAATCCCCCTGGGCTACCTCCTCGTCTCGACGAGCTCGACGCCGACCACCGTCGAACGCGTCGCTGCGCCCGACCCCATCACAGCCATAGACGTCGACAAGGCCGTCGCCTACGCACTCACCGCCCAATACTTCGGCATGCACACCGTCTACCTCGAAGCGGGCTCGGGCGCCGAGCAGCCGGTCCCCGCACCCATGATCTCGGCCGTCAAGGACGCCCTCGACATACCCCTCATCGTCGGCGGCGGCATCCACACGCCCCAGGCGGCGAAAGCTGCGGTTGCAGCAGGCGCCGACATCATCGTCAACGGCACCACCGCGGAAAAGGACTTGGCACTCCACAAGGACATCATCAAGGCCGTCGTCGGGGGATAAGCCATGACCGCAGGCATCATCGACTACGGCGCAGGCAACCTCAAAAGCATCAGCAACGGCGTCCGAAAGGTCGGCGGGGACTACGAGTTCGTCTCCAATCCGTCGACGCTTTCTTCCTACTCCCACGTCATCCTCCCCGGCGTCGGCAGCTTCGGCGCTGCCATGCAGAAGCTCGAATGCCATCGAGAGCCCATAACACAGGTCATCGATGCAGGCACCCCCTTCCTCGGCGTGTGCTTGGGCATCCAGTTGCTGTTTTCCGAAAGCGAGGAATCACCCGGCGTCCCGGGCCTCGGCATATTCACCGGAACCTGCACGCGATTCTCGACCAGCCAGAAAGTCCCCCACATGGGCTGGAACGACGTCACTGTCGAACGGAGTCACCCCCTCCTCGACGGCATCAAAACGGGCGACCACTTCTACTTCGTCCACAGCTACCACGCAGTGCCACAAAACGACGACATCGTCGCCGCCTCCTGCGACTACGACGCAACCTTCCCCGCAGTCATCGCACAAGGCAACGTCGCCGCCACCCAATTCCACCCCGAAAAATCAGGCGAAACCGGCCTGCGCATCCTCAAAAACTTCCTCAACTTTTAAAACCAAAACACCCAATAACAACCCCTCTTATGCCCGCGTGGGGTAGCTTGGCAACCTTTCACAAAGGTTGATCAAAGGACCTATCTTCGCCTCAAGGCTCGATAGGTCTGAGCCAGGAAACCCCATCGGGAAGAGAAAACCAATAGCCCGCGTGGGGTAGCTTGGATATCCTAGATGGTTGCGGAGAACCCCTCTCCAAAAGGGAGTATCGGAACCGTAGGTTCTGATTTGCAAGCACCGTCTGACCTGTGTTCAAATCGCAGCGCGGGCAAATTTATTATTTCGATTTTTGATTTTATTATTGTATCTTGATTAAATGATGTCGGGGGGCACTACGATGGAAAAAAGCCATAAGGAGGGGGCGTTTCTCGAAAAACAAGTAGCTGCATTTTTTCGACGCATAGGCTGCGAAGTCGAAACCAACAAGACCTTGACTGTCGGTGGTGTCCGCAACGAGGTCGACGTATGGGTTACGACGCCCGAAGGAGAGGAGATAATCGTCGAATGCAAGCAACGCCGAGATGACTACGAGGTCGTCAACAAGACCGTCCTCGACGCCCTTCTGGGCAAACTCACCCGCCTCGGCATCGATAAAGGACTTCTGGTTACAACGGCTAGTCTACGTGAAGCCTACACAGACTACGCCAACCAAGGCGTCTACATGTGGGATGGCATAGTCTTTAATGACTGGACAGCCAAGAACACCAAAGAAGCCAGAAACGAAGTCTACGAGAGACTGGATCTATGCACAGAAGACACGCGTAATCTGCCCCAAAAAATCGTTGAAGCCATCAAGAAACACCCCAAGGCCATCGGACTACCCCTCCTTGCACTATTCCTCATGGGCGTCCTCCTCGTCGGCTTCCTCGCCCTCGTCATTTTCTTCCCCGACACCTTCGAGAAGCTCGTCAACTTATTCGTTGCAGGCCTTGCATTGGGGACATTACTACTCGTCATCGGCGCCCTCAACTTCATCATGAGCCTTCTCCCTGGAGGCAATACGAAGAAGCGGAAACGGCGGAAGAAGAAATCTGCCTCTTCTTCAAAGTCTAAGAGGCGACGCAAGAAAAAAGAACCGTGGGAGATGAGCTGGTCCGAATTAAGTAGATGATGGGTGGACACAATGGGAACTCCAAAGGTATCTGGAAAGGAACGAAGCAGAACGAAAAGCGGAGCATGGCGGAAGAAGCGAAAAGACGCAGGTAAGAAGAAAAAGAAAAAATTCCGCTTCGGCTGGTAGAAAAATAGGGGTAAGGGACATTAGGTGGCGGTCTCTTTATCTCTCCCCAAGTTCGATGTTTCCTCGTTCGTTGAATCGGATGACGAGGTCTTGTCCTTTGACCCACCTATCTCTTTCTCCCTACAGCCATTTGTAGTGTTTGCCGGGGTAGGCGATGGTGTAGCTGAGGCCGAGGCCGAGGAAGCCGAAGACGGGGACCATGAGGAGGGCTTGGTAGATGGTGTCGCCGAGGATGAATCCAATGGCTGCGCCGATGAGCATACCGGTTGCGGTGTAGACGTGGACCATGTAGTGGTGTTTTTTTGTGGTGAGGCGGGTGACGCCGTGGCCGGGGTTCGCGATGCCGATGACGGAGACGAAGAGGACGGTCATGAGGAGCGTGAAGAGCAGCATAAAGGAGCCGAGGACGAGGGAGAGATCGGAGAATATCGCGGTTTGGCCGGCGAGCTCCAAGACGAGGTAGGCCGCAGCGAAGATGAATACGATGAGCAGCAGGAAGCTTGCGATGAAGCCGCCGATTTGGTGGGTGACGATGTCGTCGACGACATCATGGCATTTACGGTAGAGGGATAGGCCTGTAGTGACGTCTTTTTTACATTTGCGACAAGACGAACTCATGATCGTTCGGACATGCGCTCCTGGTCGGTGAAGGAGCTTCTACAATTCTTTTAGCTGAAATCCTTTATTAAGAGGAATGAACGGATTCGTGAAGGCAAGATGAATAACCCCGCACTGAAGTGTGGGGTTTCACCCAACGAACACCTTCTGGGTGTTCGAGGGTGCAGCGACCCCGAGG
>CAYUFO010000043.1:0-10614 GCA_964443985.1 uncultured archaeon
CGCCAACACCAGAGGCCCCGAAAAAGAAACGTTCCAAGTGGAAATGGCTCCTCATCATCCTCGTCGGCTTCGGCCTCGGCGCCGTCCTCCTTGTCGTCCTCGGCCTCGGAGGCGCTCTCCTCTTCCTCGCAGGCGACGGCACCGAAGACGCTGGCATCGTCTGCGAAACTCCCTACATCGTCGCAGGCGACGACTGCTGCCTCGACCGGAACGCGAACACCGTCTGCGACGACCTCGAGGCAGCCGGGGGCGGAGGACCCGGCTCCACAACGACCACCAATCCTTCGGGCGCCTCTCCATCGACGATCAGTCTCCCGGCAACGCCCGCCACGACCCTCCCAGCGTCCCCCGCGGAAACCTCGACCGCCGCAACCACGTCGCCTGCGACATCCACGCTCGCATCCTCCTCTGAGACCCCCCTAAAGACGGCCTGCGTCAACCAATACGGCGTGGCAAGCGACACCCTCATTTATCTTTATAGCTCCTCCTGCAGGGGTTGCGACAGCATCCACAACTACCTGAGCACCGTCGCAAGCCGCGGCGGCTACGACTACGAATCGCTCAACGTTGGCGACCTCGATGCAAACGAACGAAACATCCTCGGCTGCCACTACTCCCCCTCCGACTCCATCGGCGTCCCCCAGATTATCTGCCCAGCCACCGGCAATAGCATCGCCTTCTCCCGGACCGTCGGCGCCCTCAAAAAAATCGAATCCTTTGCAGCCACCTGCCGAAACAGCGCCCAGACCTAAACCCCCACCCACTCCCGCAGGTAGATGCCCACGAGATTCCACCCCGGCCAAAGGACCGTTTCCACGGTCTGCGGGCACTGGTTCTCCGCCCCCCGCGTCACGCACCACGTCGCCTGCCACCCCGGGACGCCGCCCAGGACGCGCACGATGGACCAGTTCTCGGGAACCACCGTCCAGCTCGCATTCAACGAAGCCGCTTGATAGGATACATTATCGAGCATCGAGCCGTTATAGCTCACCGACAGCCACCCCGACGACTCGTTGAGGTCGCCGATGCGGCCCTCCTGCTGATCATACACCTGATAGCCGCCCGGAGCGAGGGTCGTGTTGAGGTCGGCGTTGGCCTGCTGCCAGCCGCCTCCCGGATACCCGTGGCGGAACGTCAATACGGCATCCCCCAGCGCCACCGACTCGTTGCCCGCGTTGACGAGCTCCACCCAGTCGTCTGAGGCGTTGACGACGAATTCGTTTATGCGAAGCTCAGACGCTGCAGAGGCGAGGGGCGCGCTGAGAAGCAGCCCGAGCATGGCCGCCGCGAGAAAACCCCTCACACCAGAGCACTCCAACCCTCCAGCGCTCGTCAAGAAAACCATGGCAGCCAGAGACTATACGATTCAATAGAAAAAAACCTCGTGGTCTAACGCGCATTTTTTTTCTTTGACTCCCATGAGCCAACCACCCACACCTTTCTCCCTGGTTGGGGGGGAGCCCTACGTCAATGAACGCGAAGTCTGCCACGCAACCTGCACCCGTCATGGTGCGCACCAGCCGCAACCGCCTCGAACCCTTCGACGGGAAAAAGATCGTCGACTCCCTCGTCCTCGAGACCGGCATCGACCGCGCCCACGCCGAAAAGATAGCCACCGCCCTCGCCCGCGACGTCGCTCGCCTTTCTGTCAAGTACCTCACCGCCCCCCTCATCCGCGAGATAGTCAACGTCAAGCTCCTCGAAGCCGGCTTCGAATCCGCCCGCATGCGCTACACCCGCCTGGGCATGCCCGTCTACGACACCACCCGCCTGCTCGAGGACGGCGCCAAGAACCACGGCAGCCTCCAGCACACACCAGAAGCCGTCCACCACCTCATGGGCGACGTCGTCGCCCGCGAATACACCTACGTCCACCTGTTGCCCCCCAAACTCGTCGACGAGCATATGCGCGGGCGCATCCACGTCCACGACCTCAACTACTTCGCCACCAGGCCCTTCGCCTTCAGCCACGACCTGCGCTTCTTCCTCGCCCACGGCCTCAAGGTCGACGGCACCGGCGCCTACGCACCCGCCGCAGGGCCCCCCAAGAAGCCCGAGGTCGCCTTCCTGCAGGCCGCCCGCATCCTCGCCGCAAGCCAGAAGAACTGCGCCGGCGGCTCCTCGATACCCCACTTCAACACCTTCCTCGCCCCCTACATCGCAGGCCTCTCCCGCAAAGACGTCGTCCAGCTCGCCCAACTCTTCGTCTACGAGCTCAGCCAGATCTATCCCGCCGGCGCCAAGGAGACCGTCTTCCCCTCGCTCAACCTCGACCTCGCCATCCCCGACTGCCTTGCGCGGGCCCCGGCCGTGACCCCCGAAGGAAGAGGGGCAGCGAAGCGCACCTACGCGGACTACGCCGACGAGGCCGAACGCATCCTCGAAGCCCTCGTCGACGTGCTCGCAGCCGGCGACCACGCCGGCAGACCCTTCCCCTACCCCCGCATCGAGGTCCACAGCTACCGGCCGAAAAAGGACGCACGCCACCCCCTCTGGGGGCCTCTCGCACGCCTGTCGGCCGCGACCAACACGCCCGCCTACGTGTTCCACCGTACCCGCCGTCCCCTCCTCTACTCCTACCAGTCCGACTCCTACTTCATCCCCGAAAGGGCATCCAGTGGAAGCGGACTCGAGGACGCCCTCCTCACGGGCGGCATCCTCCAGGTCGTCGCCGTCAACCTCCCGCAACTGGCCCTCGACGCGGCAGGCAGCGAGCGGCGCTTCGCCTCCGCTCTCGGCAAGGCCCTCGCCCAAGCGAAACACGCCCTCCTCACCAAGAAAGCCCTCATGCGCGCCAACCTCACAAACGATCTCCTCCCCTTCCTGGGCCAGCCCGTCACACGACGCACCACCTACTTCAACGAGAACAACCAGCACCTCGTCTTCGGGTTCCTCGGCCTCACCCAGGCCGTCAAGACGCTCGCAGGCAGCCACCTGCACGAAGACGCCTCGGCCCGCCGGCTCGGCGCGTCCATCGTCGACGACCTGAAAAGAACCGTCGCCGACTACCGCAAGGAGACCGGCTTCAACTTCATGCTGTCGGCGAGCACCAGGAACACCACGGCCGCCCGGACCGCCGCCCTCGACGCCCGCAGCCACGACCTCACGGGCATCGCCGACACCGACCCCCACACCGGCGAACCCCGCTACACGCCGAGCTTCCAGGCCGCCTGCTCGGCAGCCCTCCCGCTCAAAGAGCGGTTCGCCATCGAAGCCCGCTTCCAGCGGAAGATCACCCACGGCGGCTGCCTGTGCCGGCCACATCTCGCACCCGAAGACGACGACCCCGACACGCTCGCCTGCCTTCTCGCCCACGCCTGCCGCGACACGGCGCTCAGGCACCTCAGCTTCCACCACCCCCAACATAAATAGGAGAGCCCCCATACATTACCGCTTATCATCAACCCAAGTGATCATCGTGGCCGCATCCATCAAAAAAATCCGAAAGCGAGACGGGACCACCACCCCCTACGACAAGCAGCGCATCGTCTCGGCCATCCACAAGGCCATCGTCGCCACCGGCAAAAAGGACGGCCCCGAGGCGGAACGCCTCACCGACCGCGTCCACGAGACACTCGCCGCAGAGCACGTCAACGCCATCCCCACCATCGAGGCAGTCCAGGACGTCGTCGAACGCATCCTCATCGCCGAAGGCGACCCAGACGTCGCCAAGGCCT
The DNA here is from genome assembly GCA_964443985.1 of uncultured archaeon. Lineage (GTDB taxonomy): Archaea > Altiarchaeota > Altiarchaeia > IMC4 > JBDREA01 > JBDREA01. The sequence goes on from CAYUFO010000043.1 coordinate 3,678, forward strand.
ACATCCTCTACCGCGAAAAGCGCCGCGAACTCCGGGAAGAGAAAGCCATCATCCTCCACGGGCGCGCCACCAAAAGCAAGCTCTCCCCGAACGCCCTCAAGGTCCTCGAGAAGCGCTACCTCAAAAAGGACGCCGAAGGCAACCTCGTCGAGACGCCCGAGCAGATGTTTCTGCGCGTTGCCAAAAACATCGCCCGCGCCGACAAAAACTACGACAAAAACGCCGACGTCAAGGCCACAGCATCATCCTTCTACGAGATGATGGCGAACCTCGACTTCGTCCCCAACAGCCCCACCCTCATGAACGCCGGCGACAAGATACAGCAGCTATCCGCCTGCTTCGTCTTGCCCGTCGAAGACAGCATGGAATCCATATTCGACGCCGTCAAGAACACTGCTCTGATCCATAAATGTCTTAACAAAAACACCCGAGTATTAACAGATCATGGTCTTCTCAATCTTAACACGCTCTCAGACGGGCACCACACCACCGTCGCCACCGACGAAGGACACGCTCAACTTGCAGGCTACCATGACACCGGTGTCAAAGACACCCTCACCCTCACCACCGAGCATGGGTACAGCATAGAAGGTTCGCCCGAACATCGACTCCGCGCAATCGATGAAAACGGAGACTACGTCTGGCAGCGCCTCGACGAAATCCGGAAAGGCTCTTGGCTATGCTTGCAGCCCGGTGGTTGGGAAAAAGGAACAACAGACCTTGGAACCTATTCCTTTATCCCCAAGAAAGGCAGGAATCATACGTCTTTCTCACCGAAAATCTACGAACTCCCTCCCAAACTCACACAGAACTTATCCTATGTCATAGGCTACTGGCTGGGGGACGGAAGCTTCCATCAAGATGGCTTACGTTTCACGATCTCATCAAAAGACCACGACCGGCTCATCGCCATCAAAGAAATCATTAAAGAAGAAACAGGGATAGAAGGTCGTGCACATCTAGAGAAAAAGAAGAGTACATACGAACTCATGTTTGCAAGCGTTCAACTCCTCGATTGGTGGCGCAATCACCTCAATATCGCCAAGAAGAACGCACGGAATGCCCGCATACCCGAATTCATCTTTCAAACGACAAAAGAAAACGCCAATGCCTTCCTCTGTGGCTTATTCGACGCCGATGGATGTGTCAGAGAAAAGGGATGCATCTGCCTTACAACCGCATCGAAGCAACTCTCCCAAGACGTGCAACAACTCCTCCTCGCACTCGGGGTGCCAACCAAAATAACACTCTTACACAACAAGCAGTATGGTCCGGCCCATCAATTGCAGGTAACAACCAAAACGGGGCAGAAGACGTTCACAGAAAACATAGGATTTCGCTCCGAAAGGAAAAAGAATAGACTTGAGGCAATTAATCCCGAGAAACTCTTCATCCGAGGAGATACTCTCCCCCACCAGGGATTAAAATTACGTCAATGGTTTGATGCTCAAGAAAAAAGCGGCAATTGGAAGACAACATTCTACAGGCGATACGGTGACGTCATGAGCACAAAAAACCGTCAGCCCCGAAGACAGATTGGAAGACACAAAGCCCAGACACTCACCAAAAAATACGATATATCCCCCCTTTCCCAAATCCTAAACAAAGGGCAATTCTATACGAAAGTCGCATCAATACAAAAAACACGTTCACCAACAGCTGACCTGACCATCCCCCAAAACAACACCTACCTTGCGAATGGATTCGTCAGCCACAACTCCGGCGGCGGCACGGGCTTCAACTTCAGCCACCTCAGGCCCAAAGGCGACATGGTATTATCCACGAAAGGCGTCTCCTCGGGGCCCATCAGCTTCATGGGGGTCTTCGACGCCGCCACGCAAACCATCAAGCAGGGCGGCAAGCGCCGCGGGGCCAACATGGGCATCCTCCGCGTCGACCACCCCGACATCATCGACTTCATCACCTGCAAGGAGACGGAGGGCGTCCTCGCCAACTTCAACATCAGCGTCGGCCTCACCGAAAAATTCATGAAGGCCGTGGAGAAGGACCAACCCTTCGACCTCATAAACCCCCACGACGGCAGCAAAGCCAAAACCATCCCCGCCCGCCAGATATTCGACCTCATCGTCACCAGCGCCTGGAAGAACGGCGAACCAGGCATCATCTTCCTCGACCGCATCAACCGCGACAACCCCACCCCCAACCTCGGCGACATCGAATCCACAAATCCGTGCGTTACGGGCGATACTCTCGTGTCGACAGAACATGGTTTTCAGTCCATCTCCTCTCTTTCCCAAACGGACGAGTCCTTCCTGACGCTGACCGACGACCGAGCAACACCTATTACGCCGCAAATCCCTGGCGGCACGACGTCTCTCCTTGCCACTCAAGGAGTAACCCTCCGGACGGCAACCAAGGCATGGCATACGGGATGGAAAGAGGTATACAAGATAACCACGAAAGATGGCTATTCCCTCAATGCCACGAAGGATCACAAGATACTCACCACCAGGGGTTGGCGCAGAGTCGATGACCTCACCGTCAAAGACACCCTCCTCATTCAATCAGGCGATGGACGTTTCACAGAGAAACGCACGCTACCCTTCACCCCGACACGGGAGTACCGCGGCGCCAACGGCCGCCGATACTCTCTCCCGCTCCCCGCAACGTGGAGTAAAGAACTCGGGCATGTGCTCGGCTGGCTCGTCGGCGACGGCTGGCTTCGCGAGGGCGACAAAGACTGCCGCGTCGGGTTCACCTTCGGACGCGATGACCACGAAGCCCTCTCCCATCTGAAACCAATCCTTGACGGATGGTACGGCCGTCGTGTGCGGGCAATCCCTCGGTCTAACAACGTCACGCACCTGTCCTACCACAGCAAATACTTCGTGCAATTCTTTTCCAAGCTGGGCGTCAAAGCATGCACGGCAGGCGAAAAGGAAGTCCCCCAGTCCCTCTACACCGCACCACGCGACGCCGTCGTCGGCTTTCTGCAGGCACTGTTCACCGCAGACGGTACCGTCAACTACCACGAGGGGAAATCGGCATACATCCGTCTCACCTCCAAATCGCGCACACTCTTGGAAGGCGCGCAACTCCTGCTTGTCAATTTCGGCGTCAAATCAACGCTCTACGACCGCAGCCGTCCTCCCCGCGATTCCTTTTCCCATGAATCGGTTGACGGCCGCCATCGAACCTACCAACGCGATGGCATCTGCTTTGAGCTTGAGATCTCACAAGACAGCGTGCCGCGATTCCTCGATTGCATCGGCTTTTTGGGATTCCGTCATGCCGACAAGATACGATCACTCCAAAGCAAAGCCTATCACAAAGACCGATTCGAAAGCCCTGTCACCGACATAACCTCTCTTGGCGTTGAAGCAGTCTATGACCTCCACCAGCCCGACACCCATTCGTTCATCGGCGGAGGAATCGTCGTCCACAATTGCGGGGAGCAACCCCTTTTGCCCTATGAGAGCTGCAATCTCGGCAGCATCAATCTCGCCCAGATGCTCCAAGACGGCAAGATCGACTGGCAGAAGCTCAAAGACATCACGTGGCGGGGCGTCCACTTCCTCGACAACGTCATCGACATGAACAAGTACCCGCTGCCCGCTATCGCCGAGCGCACCCGCGAGACCCGAAAGATCGGCCTCGGCCTCATGGGGTACGCCGACCTACTCATGCAGCTTGACATCCCCTACGACTCGGACAAGGCCATCCGGCTCGCCCGCAAACTCATGAAGTTCATCGACGACGAAGCCAAGAAGGCGTCCGTCGACCTAGCCAAGAAGCGCGGCGTCTATCCCGCCTTCAAGGGCAGCCGATACGATACCGGCAAGAAAGGCGACCGGGTGAGGAACGCCACCCGCACCACCATCGCGCCGACGGGCAGCATCAGCATGATAGCCGACTGTTCGTCGGGCATCGAACCCAACTTCGCCATCTGCTTCACCAAGCACGTCCTCGACGGCGAGCAGCTACTCTACATCAACAAGTACTTTGAAGACATCGCCCGACGCCGCGGCTTTTACAGCAAGGAGCTCATGATGCGCGTCGCCGAATCAGGCAGCCTTGAGGGATTCGCGCAGATTCCCGCCGATGTCAAGCGCTCCTGCGTCATCAGCCACCAGATAAAGCCAGAATGGCACGTGAAGACCCAGGCAGCCTTCCAGAGATACACCAACAACGCCGTCAGCAAGACCGTCAACTTCCCCAACCACGCCACCACCCAAGACGTCGAAGACGTCTACCTCCTCTCCTACCGGCTCGGCTGCAAGGGCGTCACCATCTACCGCGACGGCAGCCGCGACCTGCAGGTCCTCAACCTCGAAGCGACCCGCAAGAAAAGAGAGGAGCAGCGAAAACAGGAATCGGCGAAGGCCCCGGCAAATCCCAAAAAGACGGGCGTCTGCCCCGAATGCGGGGCCAGGATGCACTTCTCCGAGGGCTGCGTGACGTGCGCCAAATGCGGCTACTCTGCCTGCAGCGTCTGAGAACCCGTCCACCCCCCCACCATGAAGGAAGCACTCGGCCTCGTCCACGTCTACACCGGCGACGGCAAGGGCAAGACGACGGCATCCCTCGGCCTCGCCCTGCGCGCCGCCGGGCACGGACTATCCGTCCTCGTCGTCCAGTTCCTCAAGGGCTGCAACTTCCTCGGCGAGCTCGAGTCGCTTGCCCGCCACCCCAACATCGAGATAAAGCAGTTCGGCAAGCCCTGCACCTACTCCGAGCGCTTCAAGGCAGGCTCCCAGAGCTCCTGCGGCAACTGCCGCGACTGCTTCATGACCCGAGAGGAGGAGGAGGCCCAGGCCCGCAACGCCCTCCAATACGGCGAGCGGGCGGCGAAGTCGGGCATCCACGACCTCGTCATCCTTGACGAGGCCAACGTCGCCCTCGCAGGCAGGCTCATTTCCGTCGAAGACATCCTTGAGCTCATCAAGAAGAAGCACCGGAACACGGAGCTCGTCCTCACCGGCGTCGGCGCTCCCGAGGAGATCATAAAGGCAGCCGACTACGTTACCGAAATGAAAAAAATCAAACACCCCATCGCCAAAGGCACCTACGGACGCCGCGGCATAGAATACTGACACCATGGCTTTCGAATCCGACCCTGACGACGTCCTCTATGATGAGTCGGGCGAGGGCAGCGAAACCTTCGAGGAAGCCCGGCCGGCCGCCGACGCAAGCGCCTTCGCCGACGACCGCCTGTTCGGTGATGCCACCAAAAACATATCGTCTTCCAAGACCCCCCCAGCCCACGAACACCCGCGCCCCCCACGCTCCAAAAAGAAAATGCTCTTCGTCGTCCTCACCCTCATCCTCGCTGGCGCAGCCTACTGGATGAGCGTCCAAGAGGCGACCACGCCACCCGAAATCCCCTCCCCATCTCCTCCGACGACCCCTCCTGCCACGACGACCCCCCCCGACATACCTGAGACGACGTTAACCGAGACGCCACCAGCACTCGTCATCGCCTTCCGAAACGATTCCACGATGGCAGACTGCGCCGACGTCGTCGCCGCCCAAGCGGAAGCCTTCGAAGACGCCCTCATCGGCCTCCCCCATATCGCCACCGACTGGATAGACGGCCGCATCGGCGACCGCATCGCCATCCAGAACGCGAGCACCCTCCGTGCCGCCTACACCCGCTACCGCATGAGCCTCAACGCGACTCCCGAGCTCACCGCATGCCCTCCCGATGCCCGGGATGCCGTCACCAACCTCGCAGACGCCGTCTTCTACGGCCAGAAAGCCGCCACATCTTTCATCGCCTACATCCGGTCGGGCGACTCCATGGGCGACCGGCTCTGGGAGGAGTTCGAGTCCTACTCCGAGTCGGTACGCATGGCGCGCGACGCCCTCGCTGGCGTCCGCGCCGAACTCAACGCCACGTTGACGGTCACCTCGACGACCTCGACGCTCCCCACGACGCTGACCTCCATCGTCGATTCCACGTCGACGTCGCTTTCGACCACGACCTCCATCCCAGAAGAGGCCGAGACCTGCGACGACCTGTGCCTCATCCGCGGCTACGCGGGCGGCGACTGCAAGAAGACGCGCTCAATCTGCGACATCAAGGGAGGCGCCATCCCCGACAACTCGATGGGCTTTTGCAGGCTCGCAGGCACCACCGGCTATTGTTGCTGCTTTGCCCAGGCCGACGAGGGCCTCATCACCCCCGGCGACGATGACGACTGACGAGGGCCCTTTTATAGGGCCGCTCCGACATGTATAACTCCCCTCCTTTACGGTGACTTTTCGATGGCAGTGAAACCCGCAGGGCCCTACGACCCCCCCACACTGGAAAAGAGGATCCTCGCCCACTGGCGCGCGCACGACATCGCCAAGCGGACGCTCGAGCCCCGCGATACGGACAACTTCGCCTTCTTGGAGGGGCCCCCCACCGCCAACGCACCCCCCGCGTTGCACCACGTCGAGATGCGGGTCTTCAAGGACCTCGTCTTGCGCCACCAATACATGCACGGCGCGTCGGTGCGCCGCAAGGCTGGCTGGGACTGCCACGGCCTGCCCGTCGAAGTCCAGGTCGAAAAGAAGCTCGAGCTCAACTCGAAAAAAGACATCCTCGCCTACGGCATCGACCGCTTCGTCGAGGAATGCCGCGAGAGCGTCTTCTCCTACATCAAGGAATGGGACCGGCTCACCGAGCGCATGGGCTACTGGGTGGACATGGAACACCCCTATGTCACCATGGACAACGACTACATCGAGAGCGTGTGGTGGAGCCTCGCCCAACTCCACGAAAAAGGGCTTCTCTACGAGGGCCACAAGGTCACGCCCTACTGCGCCCGCTGCGGGACGCCGCTCTCCAGCCACGAGGTCGCCCTCGGCTACAAGAAGGTCAAGGAGGACACCGTCGTCGTCGCGTTCCAGCTGCTCGAAGGCGAGCTCAAGGGCGCCCGCATCCTATCGCTTCTAGCGCATTCTTGAAGACGTAACCAAAGGCCCGGGC
>CAYUFO010000044.1:0-10587 GCA_964443985.1 uncultured archaeon
CGGGCGTTCTTTTGGAGTTCGGCGAGGACTTTGGTGTCGAGGGCGTCGACTTTGTCGGCCATGGTGTATTGTGTTTAGGGGTGGTGGGATATATTAAGCTGTTGTCATGTTATTTTTGTTCATTCGTTCAGAAAAAATATTATATATTGAGTATTTATCAGTAAAATATTCAATTTTTAAATATATCATCAGTAAAAGAGATAATAGATAATCAATCCAATAAGATAACAGGCACTTAAAGCCGAAATACACAAGAAGCTACAGGTGGCACCCATGACCAAACCCGACAAAGCAAAGGAACGCGTCCTCGAACGCGTCAAAGAAGACAACGTCAAATTCATCAACCTCCAATTCACCGACATATTCGGCGCCGCGAAAAACGTCGACATCACCCGCGAAAAGCTCGCAGACAGCCTCGAAGACGGCACCTGGTTCGACGGCTCCTCCATCGAAGGATTCGCCCGCATCCACGAAAGCGACATGGTGCTCGTCCCCGACCCCGACACCTACGCCGTCATCCCCTGGCGGACCGGAGAAAACGCCACCGCCCGCCTCATCGCCGACGTCCACACCCCCGACGGCAAGCCCTTCATGGGCAGCCCCCGAAACATCCTCAAAAAATCGCTCGCCCGGGCCCAGAAGAAAGGCTACACCTACAACACCGGACCAGAGCTCGAATTCTTCCTTTTCAAGACCGACAACGGCCGCATCAGCCCCGTCCCCCACGACGTCGGCGGCTACTTCGACCACAGCGGCCGCGACCTCGCCACCGACGTCCGAAGAGACATCATCCTCGCGCTTGAGGCCTTCGGCATGGAAGTCGAGATGAGCCACCACGAAGTCGCCCCAGGCCAGCACGAGATCGACGTCCGCTACTCGGACGCCCTGAGCTCCGCCGACAACTCCACCACCCTCAAACACGCCGTCAAGTCCGTCGCCGCCGTCCACGGCCTGTATGCCACCTTCATGCCCAAGCCCATCTTCGGCATCAACGGCAGCGGCATGCACGTCCACCAAAGCCTCTACGGCAAGGACGGAGCGAACGCCTTCTACGACGAAAACGACGACTACCACCTGTCGGCGGCGGCCCGCCGGTTCATCGCAGGCCAGCTCAGCCACGCCAAGGAGATAGCCGGCGTCGTCGCCCCCACCGTCAACAGCTACAAGCGCCTCACCCCCGGCTACGAGGCGCCCGTCTACATCTGCTGGGGCAGGACCAACCGAAGCGCCCTCATCCGCGTCCCCCGCATCAGCCCCGGCCGCGAGCAGTCCACCCGCCTCGAGCTGCGCTGCCCCGACCCCTCGGCCAACATCTACCTCGCCTTCGCAGTCATGCTCGAAGCCGGCATGGACGGCATCGCGAAAAAGATGAAGGCCCCCGACGCAGTCGAAGAAGACGTCTACGAATTCGACGACTCCAAACTCAAGGAATTCTACATCGAGAGCCTGCCCGCCGACCTCGGCGCCGCCATCGGAAAGATGCAGCAGAGCAGCTTCCTCAAAGACGCCATGGGCACAACCCTCTACGAAAAATACATCGCCGCCAAGAAGCTCGAATGGGACGACTACCGCATTCAAGTCACCCAATGGGAGCTCGACAAATACCTCGAAAAGCTATGAGGATTCGACAGCGACACACGCATCATCACGGCAGACACACGATTGGGGGGCCTCCTCTAGTGGGGGATGAGAACAGAGAACATGACAATCGATTGGAGGATGTTCTTGAAGGTACTCCTCATTCGTACTCACACATCACCAACCACCACAGCAGAAATGTTGAGGACGACATTCTGCATCTGAACGACACTGGATCGGCTCCTGGGACAGCAAGAAGAGACATCCAACGACGAGAATAACGAGGAGAAGGAGACCACAGAGAAGGATAAACACGTAGGACTGCGACGATACCTTCATGTCATTTATATATCTGCCGCCAAGTAATAAACCTTGATTTTTCCCAGTGGTTGCAAAGACATGAAGATAAGCGTCACCGGCACCGGCTACGTGGGCCTCGTGTCGGCTGCGGGATTCGCCGAACACGACCACGACGTCACCTGCATCGACATCGTCTGCGAGAAGGTCGACCAGATAAACGCGAAAAAGAGCCCCATCTACGAGAAGGGCCTCAACGAGATTCTCGAAGCCCGCGTCGGAAAGAACCTCACCGCCACCCTCGACGCCGACAACGCCATCGTCGAATCAGACATCACCTACATCTGCGTGGGAACGCCGAGCGGGAAAAACGGCGAAATCAACCTCGGATACGTCCAAGAGGTCAGCCGCCAAATCGGCAAAGTCCTCGCCGAAAAAGACGACTACCACGTCGTCGTCGTCAAGTCCACGGTCGTGCCCGGCACCACCCGCGACGTCGTCATCCCCATCCTCGAGCAATACTCGAAAAAGAAGGCGGGAAAAGACTTCGGCATCGCCATGAACCCCGAATTCCTGCGCGAGGGCGTCGCCGTCAAGGACTTCCTCGAGCCCGACCGCATCGTCATCGGCGGCATCGACCAACGCAGCATCGACGCCTGCAAGGAATGCTACGAAGGATTTGCCGCCCCCGTCCTCGAAGTCGACCCCTCGACCGCCGAGATGATAAAATACGCGAGCAACACCCTGCTCGCCACCAAAATCAGCTTCATCAACGAGATAGGCAACATCTGCAAGAAGATGGGCATCGATGCCTACGACGTCGCAAAGGGCGTCGGCCTCGACCACCGCATCAGCCCCCACTTCCTCGCCGCCGGACTCGGCTTCGGGGGCAGCTGCTTTCCCAAAGACGTCAAGGCGCTCCGAAACAAGGCAGAAGAGATGGCCATCGAGCACGATATCATGAACAGCGTCCTGCTCGTCAACGAAAACCAGCCCAAAATCTTTGTCGACCTCGCAAAGAACAAGGTCGGCAGCTTCCGCGGCAAACGCGTCGCCGTCCTCGGCCTCGCCTTCAAGCCCGAGACCGACGACACGCGCGAGTCTCCAGCCCACAAGGTCATCGACCTCCTCGTCAAGGAGGGCGCCCGCGTCGTCGCCTACGACCCCCAGGCCGCAGACAACACCGAACGCGTCTACGGCAACCGCATCGACTATGCTGAAGGCGCCCAAGACGCCCTCAAAGACGCCGACCTCGCCCTCATCACCACCGACTGGGCGGAATTCGCCCGCCTCGACTACAACGAAATGAACGCGAAAATCGTCGTCGACGGCCGAAAGATCGTCGATGTCGGCATCCTGCCCGACGACGTCGACTACGAGGGGCTCTGCTGGTAACCATGAAAGCCGTCATCCCCGCCGCCGGACTCGGCACCCGCTTCCTGCCCGCCACCAAGGCGATGCCCAAGGAAATGCTCCCCCTCGTCGACAAGCCCTCCATCCAAATCGTCGTCGAGGAGGCCGTTGCCGCAGGCATCGACGACATCCTCATCATCACCGGCCGCGGCAAGCGCGCCATCGAAGACCACTTCGACTACTCGGTCGAGCTCGAGAAGGCGCTCGCCGGCCGAAAGGAGAAGCAGCTCACCGAGATCGAGGAGATAGCCGAGCTCGCCGACATCCACTACATCCGGCAAAAGGAGGCCAAGGGCCTCGGCCACGCCATCGGCTGCGCGAAAAAGCACGTCGGCGACGAGCCGTTCGCCGTCCTCCTCGGCGACGACATCGTCTTCTCGAAGACGCCCTGCACCAGGCAGCTCATCGACCTCTACGAACGCTACAGCAGCCCGGCCATCGCCGTCGAGGAGGTCCCCCGCGACATGATCTCCTCGTACGGCATCGTCGGCGGAAAGGAAGTCAAGGAGCGCACATATCAGGTCGAAACGCTCGTGGAAAAGCCACAACCAGACAAGGCCCCCAGCAACCACGGCATCATCGGCCGCTACCTATTGACGCCCGCCATCTTCGACGCCCTCAAGAAGACGCCCAAGGGCCACGGCGGCGAGATACAGCTCACCGACGCCCTGCAGCTCCTCGCCAAAAGCCACAAGATCTACGCGTACCTCTTCGAGGGCGTCCGCTACGACCTCGGCAACAAGTTCGACTACATGCGCGCCAACATCGAATACGCCATCGAACGCCACGAGATAGGCCCCGACCTCAAGAAATTCCTCACGGGTTACCTGAAACAATGACCCGCTCGCTCGTCACCGGCGGCGCCGGATTTCTGGGAAGCCACCTGTGCGAGCGCCTGCTCGCCGAAGGCCACGAGGTCGTCGCCATGGACAACCTCGTCACCGGCAACCAGAGAAACATCGAGCACCTCAGGGAGCTCGACGATTTCTCTTTCGTCCACCACGACGTGTCCGCCCGCATCGACGTCGAAGGCGAGCTCGACTACATACTCCACTTCGCAAGCCCGGCAAGCCCCATCGACTACCTCGAACTGCCCATCCAGACCCTCAAGGTCGGGGCGCTCGGCACCCACAACTGCCTGGGGCTCGCCAAGGCCAAAAAGGCGACGTTCCTTTTGGCCTCGACCAGCGAGGTCTACGGCGACCCGCAAGTCAATCCCCAGCCCGAGTCCTACTGGGGCAACGTCAACCCCATCGGCCCCCGGGGGGTCTACGACGAGGCCAAGCGCTTCGCCGAGGCCATCACCATGGCCTACCACCGCTACCACGGCGTTGAGACCCGCATCGTGCGCATCTTCAACACCTACGGCCCCCGGATGCGCGCAAACGACGGCCGCGTCGTGCCCGCCTTCATCTGCGAGGCCCTCGACGGCAAGGAGCTCTCCGTGTTCGGCGACGGCAGCCAGACCCGGAGCTTCTGCTACGTATCCGACCTCATCGAGGGCATCTATCGACTGCTCATGAGCGATGAATCCGACCCCGTCAACATCGGCAACCCCCACGAGATGAGCATCAAGGAGTTCGCCAAGGAGGTCCTCGCCTTGACGGGCGCCAAAAGCGACCTCACCTACCAGCCTCTGCCCGAAAACGACCCCAAGGTCCGCCGCCCCGACATCACGCGGGCGAAAAAGATCCTCGGCTGGGAGCCCGAGGTCTCCATCGACGAGGGATTGGCCACCACCATCGAGTGGTTCAGGGAGCACCGCTAGTTCTCTTCAAAGCATCCAGGCGTTCGACGCCGAGGTCGAGTCCCTCACGGGCCAGCAGCGTCCAGCCGATGAGGATGTAACTCCAATAGGAGAGCAACCGCTCCACGAGCATGGCGGCGGCTGCCAGCTCGGGGGCGACCCCGATGAGGACGAAAAGCGCGGCCCCCGAGGCCTCGAAGGCGCCAAGGCCGCCGGGCAGCTGGCTTATGATGCCGAGGATGTAGGTGGCGCTCATGATGGCGGCGACCGCGAGGTAGTCGACGTCGACGGCGAGCATCCGAAAGACGAGCCAGACGCGCAGGAAGTCGGCTCCCCAGAGCGCCGCATTATAGAAGAGCGATAGGGCGAGTATCTTCTTTGCGACAACGACCCGCCGAAACGAGTCGAGGTACTGCTGGATGACCGGCGATGCCGAGACGCCGACGCAGCCTTCGAGCAGACACACGCCACCTAACACGCACGATTGCAGACGCTTGGAGCACAGGAAGGCGAGGAAGGCGGCTAGGATGCCGAGGAACACGACACCGCCGAGGACGAGCTCGTCGCGGGGGAGGGCCGCACCGCCGCCTGCGAGCACCAGCAAGCCGCCGAGCGCGCAGGCGACGAGGAAGGCGACGTCGATGAGGCGCTCGGCAGCCGTCGCGGTGAGGGCTTCGTTGGTCGTGATGGCGAGCTTCTTTTTGAAGACGAATGCCCGTCCCAGCTCGCCGAGCGGACGGCTTGGCGTCGTGAAGGCGATGGGCAAACCGAGGTAGTAGGCGTAGAAGACCTCCCGAAAGGGTTTTCGAATGCCCAGGCGGTGGAAGTACACCTGGATGCGCAGCACTTCGAGCGTGAATTCCGTGAGGACGAGGAAGGCCAGTACGGGGAGGAAGCTCGGCTGGATGCGCGATAATCCCTCGAAGAGCTCGTCTACGCCCACGATGTAAGCGAGGGCGGCGAAGATGGCCGCGGACGCGCCAAAGAGGAGGAGGTGGCGTTTTCTCATCGTGTGCTCACGGGAGTCCGGCAAAAAGCGAATGGTAGACGACGGCAAAACTGGTGACAAGCCACAGGACGAACGCCACCATCATGTGGTGGTCGGCAAAGACGTAATGAGTCTTTCGGGCAACGGGGTCCCCCGAGAAGATGAGATGGGTGTAGCGAAAGAGCATGAAGCTCGCGAACGGGATGGTCGCCATCATGTAGTAGTTGTCATCGTAGGCGAAGAACGTGTAGAGGCTGTAGGAGAAGAGCAGCGTCGCCATGACGACGACGATGTAGTGGTCGAGGAGGTCCTTGGTGTAGACGCTGAAGGACACTCTGCTTTCAGCGGCGTCCTCGCCGAGGAGGGCGAGCTCCGAGCGCCGCTTCCCGAGCGCGAGAAAGAGGGCCAAAAAGAAGACGGAGAGGATGAGCCACGGCGTCACCGGCACGTCGATGAGGACGGCCCCTGACACCGATCGCAGAAGGTAGTTGACGGCGATGACGTGGACGTCGATGAGGGCCTTGGACTTCAGATAGAACGTGTAGGCGAGCGTTGAAAGGAAGAGGGCGACGGGAAAGATAGCGAAGCGGGGAGAGAGTACCATACCTGTGGCAAGGGAGACTGCCAGAAGGATGGCGGCGATGGCGCCCGCCGTCTTCGGCGAGACGCGGCCGGCGGCGATGGGCCGCGTCTTCTTCTCGGGGTGCCTGCGGTCTTTGTCGCGATCATGGACGTCGTTGAGGATGTACGATGAAGAAGAGGTGAGGCAGAGCACGACGAAGCCGAGGAGGGTGGCCGCCGCAAGCGAGGGTTCGAGGAACTTGCCGGCGAAGAACAAGGGAAGGAATATGACGAAATTCTTGTACCACTGCTCGGCTCGAAGGAGCCGGAGAAAGGTCCGCATGGGCAACTATTGGCCTCCCGGTTTTAATAACGGTTGGCCGCGTAATACTTCAAGGAGATGAGCACGTATCTGGTGACGGGGGGCGCGGGATTCATCGGGTCCAACATCGTGCGCCGATTGGTCGACGAGGACCATGCCGTCAGGGTTCTCGACAACCTCGCCACTGGACGCGGGGAGAACCTCGCCGATGTCGAATCCCATATCGAATTCATCCAAGGCGACATCCGCGACACCAGAACCGTCAAGGAGGTGATGGAGGGCGTCGACTACGTCCTCCACCAGGCAGCGCTCCCCTCCGTGCAGCGCTCCATCGACGACCCCGTCGCCTCAAACGACGTCAACGTCCTCGGGACGCTCATACTCCTTGAGGCGGCGAGGACGGCGGGCGTGGACCGCTTCGTCATGGCCTCCTCGTCGTCGGTGTACGGCGACACGCCGACGCTGCCGAAACGCGAGGACATGTCCCCCAATCCAAAGTCGTTTTATGCCGTGTCGAAGTACGCCGCCGAGCAGCAGGCGCTCATATACACCGCCATCCACGGCCTAGCGACCGTCTGCCTGCGCTACTTCAACGTCTACGGCCCGCGCCAGGACCCCGCCGCGGAATACGCCGCCGTCATCCCGAAATTCACCACAGCCATGCTCGCAGGCGAGCGGCCGGTCGTCTACGGCGACGGCACCCAGTCGCGCGACTTCACCTACATCGACGACGTCGTCGAAGCGAATCTCTGCGCCGCTACGGCCAAGGAGGGAGCCGGCCGGACCTACAACATCGCCTACGGCGGACAGCACACCCTCAACGACCTCGTGGGGGGGCTCAACGACATATTGGCGACCGACATCGCGCCCCGCTACGATGCTCCCCGGGCAGGCGACGTCAAGCACTCGTTTGCCGACACCTCACTTGCGAAAAAATATCTCGGCTACATCCCCCGCTTCGACTTCCGGGCGGGGCTTGAAAGGACGGCAGAATGGTTTCGGACACGAAGGTAAGCATCGGCGTGTGCGCCTTCAACGAAGAGCAGAACATCGGGGCGCTCCTTGACGCCCTGCGCACCCAGGAGCTCACGAACGGTGTCATCACGGAGATCTTCGTCTTGTCCTCGGGCTCCACCGATCAGACCGACGCCATCGTGCGCGGCTACGAGGAAAAGGACGAGCGCATCACGCTCATCGCCGAAGACAAGAAGCGGGGCAAGGCCTCGGCCGTCAACCTGTTCATCAAGAACGCCACCACCGACATCCTCATCCTCGAATCAGGCGACACCGTCCCAGACAAAGACACCGTCGAAGCCCTCGTCGCCCCCTTCGACGACCCCGACGTCGCCATGGTCGGCGCCCACCCCGTCCCCACCAACGAGAAATCGTCGTTTCTCGGCTACGCCGTCCACCTCGTCTGGGAGCTCCACCACCGCCTCTCGCTTGTCTCCCCCAAGGCCGGCGAGATGGTGGCGTTCCGCAAGGTCATCGCCCAAATCCCCCCCCAGACGACCACCGACGAGGCGTGGATAGAGTCGCTCGTCGTCGGCCAGGGATTTCGGCTCGCCTACGCGCCCGACGCCGTCGTGCGCATGCACGGACCCGAGACCGTCGCGGACTTCGTCAACCAGCGCCGCCGCATCTACGTCGGCCACCTGCACCTTCGGGAAAAGCGCGGCTACGCGCCCTTGACGATGAGCACCCTCCACGTCCTCAAGGCGCTCACCAGCATCGTCGGGGATGACCCCGCCCACATCGTCCACGTCCTCGGTGCCGTCTGCCTTGAGGGATACGCGCGCCTTTCGGCCCTCTGGCTCTTCCACGTCAGGGGCTGCAACCCCTACAACTGGGACGTCTGTGCGTCGACCAAAAAGGTATAGACCATGCTGTCACTGCTTTCACGGATCCCGGCGTACTGGGGATTTCGGTATCTCGGCAGACCCCGCCTGCTCCCCGTCAACCTCACGCTCTCGGTGACCAAGCACTGCAACAGCCGCTGCCGGACGTGCCATATCTGGGAGACAGCGAAAGACACGGGCGACGACCTCGCCGTCGACGAATACGACAGGATATTTCAGAGCCTCGGCACGACACCCTACTGGGTGACGCTTTCGGGGGGGGAGCCCTTCATCCGCGACGACCTCGCCGACGTCTGCAGGTCATTGTATTACCATTGCCGTCCCGCCATCGTCAACATCCCCACCAACGGCCTTTTGACCGAGCGCATCCCCCGCATGGTCAAAGACATCCTCGCAGGCCTCGGCGCCGAGACCAAGCTCGTGGTCAACCTCTCCCTTGACGGCATCGAAGACGCCCACGACGACATCCGCGGCGTTGCCGGCAACTTCGAGAAGGCGATGGCGACCTACCGGGAGCTTGCCGCCATCGAGCACACCAACCTCGTGCTCGGCGTCCACACCGTCATATCGCGATACAACGTCGCGGCCGTCCCCGACATCTATCGCTTCGTCGACGAGCAATTGAAGCCCGACCAGTACATCACCGAGATAGCGGAGAACCGCGTCGAACTGGGGACGCTCGACGACGACCTGACGCCCTCGGTCGCCGACTATGAGAAGGCAATCGGCTTCCTTTCGGCAGAGATCAGAAAGAAGCGCCATCGGGGGCTTGCGAGGATCACCGAAGCCTTCCGCCTCGAATACTACGCCATGGTCAAGCGGCTCTTGCGCGAGCAGCGGCGCCCCATCGCCTGCTATGCGGGCTACGCGAGCGGCCAGGTGTCGTCGGCGGGCGACGTCTGGGGGTGCTGCATCGAGGCCCGCTCCATGGGCAATCTCCGGGAAGAGGGCTACGACTTCCCAAAGGTGTGGTTCTCCAAGGAAGGCGACGACCTGCGCCGCCACGTCCGCCACGACGGCTGCTTTTGCCCCTTGGCCAACGCCAGCTACACCAACATGCTGCTCTCGCCTTCGATGCTCGCCCGCGTCGCGGGGAGGCTGCTCACCACCTAGCCATGGACCGAGTCACCATGCTCCAGGAATACTTCTGCACGCTCGACGAGGGTATGGGCACGGCCTACGAGCGCTACGCCCTCAACCAGTTCCTCGAGGGCCTCATCGAGCGCTACGAGATAGAGTCGGTCGTAGAGGTGCCCGCCAACGGCGTCATGGGAGTCCCCGGCCTCAAGAGCATGCTCTTCGGCATGGCGGGCTGCAAGGTGACGCTCGTCAACCCGAGCGAAGCCGTCATCGCCACCATGGAGAAGCTCTGGGAGGCGCTGGACCTCAAGGCCGACTTCGTCGCCGCACCCTACGACGACACGGGATTGCCCGCCAACCACGCCGACCTCGCCTGGAACTTCTGCGTCTACGAGCACTTCGCAGACACCCATAAGGTCATCGACGAGATGGGGCGCATCAGCAAACGATACGTCCTCGTCGAGATCCAAAACGTCTTCAACCTCGGCATGCCCTTGCACACGCTCTACCACCGCATCCGGGGGGAGGCCTGGGACCACGGCGAGACCGCCAAGATGCGCTACACCGACGTCATAGCCGACATGCGGCGGGCAGACCTCACCATCGCCGAGACCGGCGGCACCGACATGCCCCCTTGGCCCGACATCAACATCCGTCTCAAGGACGTCGGCAAAGACGCCTGCGGACTCCCCCCCAGCGACCCCGCCTGCCACCTGCGGCCCGCCTGCGTCATCAAGCCCAC
>CAYUFO010000045.1:0-10565 GCA_964443985.1 uncultured archaeon
GTCGAGCACGTCGTCGCCGACGAAGAGGGCCACAAGGATTTCTCGGCCGTCATCGACAAGGCAAAGGAGCTCGGCGGATTCGCCTCTGACGACATTGAGAAGGAGATCACCGTCGGCTTCGGCCACCACGCCATCGAAGGGGCCGCAGCAGACATCGTCGCCGCCGTCAGGGACGGGAATATCAGGCACTTCTTCCTCATCGGCGGCTGCGACGGCGCCAAGCCGGGCAGGAACTACTACACCGAGTTCGCCGAGAAGGTCCCAGGCGACTGCCTCATCTTGACGCTCGCCTGCGGCAAGTTCCGCCTCAACCGACTCGACCTCGGCAGCATCGGGCCCTTTCCGCGACTCCTCGACTGTGGCCAGTGCAACGATGCCTACAGCGCCATTAAGGCGACCCAGCTTCTTGCCGACGCCTTTGACGCCGACATCAACGACCTGCCGCTCTCGTTCATCCTCTCATGGTATGAGCAAAAGGCGGTCTGCGTCCTATTAACGCTTCTGTCCCTCGGCGTCAGAGACATCAGGCTCGGCCCCATGATGCCCGCCTTCATCACGCCCGCCGTCCTCGACGTCCTTGTGAAAAACTTCGACCTCAAGCCGATTGCGACGCCGGACGAGGACCTCAAGGCCATCCTCGGAGGGTAGGGCATAATGGATGACGACCTCAAGGAAAAGCCATTAGCGCTCGACGGACTGCTCGCCTATCAAAACGGGGCCGTGGTAAGCCGTGCGCTCGTCGACAAAGACACCGGCACTATCACGCTGTTCTCATTCGACGAAGGCGAAGGCCTCTCGGAGCACACCGCCCCCTATGATGCATTCGTACAGATTCTCGATGGCGCCGCCGAGGTCACCATCGACGGAGACTCACACACCGTGAAACAGGGCGAATGCATCATCATGCAGGCAAATAAGCCTCACGCCCTGCGGGCGGTCGAGCGGTTCAAGATGCTCCTCGTCATGATTCGATGCTAAGCGAGGAAAGGAGTTAGAGCATGAGGTTGGCTATCACGTGTATGGCCGTTGAGAGGATGAAGGCATACCATATCGCACAGTGGTATGTGTAGACGTTGTCGGTGAACCAGTCGTTGTCCATCAGTTTTTTCACCAGTGGCCAGGTGCCGATGCACCGGCACGTTAGCAGGATGAGGACGAAGAGGACTAGGTTGGTGTAGCCGGTCACTATCACGATGTCGTAGAGTTGGACCATCGCTTATACTTGCGACTCGCCTATAAAAAAGCAGGGTCGCCCTACTTGCGTGATTGAAATGGCAGGCCAATGAGAACCCATCTCAAGCGCATGACGGGGGGGTTTGATTTATATGGGAGTGTGTGTTAGTATGTGTCATATATTGAATTAAAATATACATTAATGTTCAAGTATGTGCATTTAATGGCCATGAATCTCTCCCCCATCAGCATCGAAATCGAAGAACGAAACCCGGAAAAGGCCTACGACGCCCTACGCGGACGAGACAGCTACCTCCTCGAATCATCAGACGGCAGCGAAAAAACCGCACGATACAGCTTCATCGGCTTCAACCCCGCCGCCAAACTCACCATCACAGCCAACGAAAAAACGCTCGACTGCCATGACGAGCCACTGAAGGAACTCACCGCCAACGCAAGCGACCCCATCGCCATCCTCCGAGAACTCACCGACCACATCACCCTCGCCGAAGAACCCCTCGCCCGCTTCTTCGGCGGCTTCGTCGGCTACCTCAGCTACGACGCCATCCGCCACTACGCCACCCTCGACACCGCAACCAACGACGAACCCAGCCAACCCGACTGCGAATTCATCCTCGCCAAAAACAACCTCATCTTCGACCACGTCAAGGAAAACACATACCTCACCCAAAACGAATTTTCAAAAAACGGCACCGACATCGACAGAGAAGATATCGCCGATAGCCTGCACATCCTCGCCGAAAAAATCACAGCCCACCACGAACGCCCGCTCCCGACGACCAAGGCCGACGATCGCGACTACACAGCGAACACCAACCGGCAGGAATTCGAAGAACGCGTCCGCACCGCAAAGGACTACATCCGCGCAGGCGACATCTTCCAAGTCGTCCTCAGCCAACGGCTCTCCACCCCCTACGACGGTGACCCCTTCACCGTCTACCGAAACCTAAAAAACATCAACCCCAGCCCCTACACCTACTACCTCGACCTCGGCGAGCGCACCATCGTCGGCTCAAGCCCCGAGATGCTCACCCGCGTCGAAGACCGCCGCGTCATGACCTACCCCATCGCCGGCACCCGCCCCCGCGGCAAGACCCTCGTCGAAGACAAGCTCCTCGAAATCGAGATGCTCGCAGACGCAAAGGAGCGCGCCGAACACGTCATGCTCGTCGACCTCGGCCGAAACGACATCGGCCGCGTCGCACGCCACGGGAGCGTGACCGTCTCGAAATTCATGGAAACCGAGAAATACAGCCACGTCCAGCACATCGTGAGCGAGGTCGCAGGAGAACTCGCAGACGACGCCGATGAGCTCGACGCCCTCCAAAGCATCTTCCCCGCAGGCACCGTCAGCGGCGCCCCAAAGGTCCGCGCCATGCAGATAATCGAGGAGCTCGAACCCACGAGAAGGGGCGTCTACGCCGGCGCCGTCGGCTACGTCAGCTTCACCGGCAGCCTCGATTCCGCCATCGCCATCCGCACCATCGTCTTCGAAGACGGCCACGCCCACGTCCAGGCGGGCGCGGGCATCGTCGCCGACAGCGACCCCGCCCGCGAATACGAGGAAACCCTCAACAAGGCCACGGCCCTGCTCGCCGCCCTCGAGGTGAGCCCATGACCGCCACCCTCGTCATCGACAACATCGACAGCTTCGTCTACAACATCGTCCAATACGTCGGGATGCTCGGCGGCAACCCCGTCGTCGCCCCCAACACAGCGAGCCTCGACTATGTCGAAAGAACCGTGGCAGAAAAAAACATCACGCACATCATCATCTCACCCGGCCCCAAACGACCCGAGGACGCGGGCATCTCAAACGACGCCATCCTCGAATACGCAGGAACGCACCCCATCCTCGGCGTGTGCCTGGGCCACCAGTGCATCGGCCACGTCTACGGCGCCACCGTCCGTGCCGCGAAGACGCTCCGCCACGGCAAGACCAGCGACATCCAGCACTACAACGCGCCCCTGTTCGCGGGCCTCCCCAACCCGTTCTCCGCCACCCGCTACCACAGCCTCGTCGTCGACCAGGACCTCCCAGGGACCCTCGAAGTCCTCGCCACCAGCCGAGACGACCACGAAATCATGGCAATCAAGCACCGCAGCCACCCCGTCTACGGCGTCCAGTTCCACCCCGAATCCATCCTCACCGACGAGGGCATCAAGATCATCGAAAACTTCCTCTCACTGGAGGCACCCCCATGAGCACGCTCCCGACCCTGACCAAGACAATCGTCGCCGACAACGACCTCACTCCCGAAGAAGCGAGAAACGCCATGCAACTCATCATGAGCGGTGCCGCCAGCGAAACCGAGATGGCGTCGTTTCTTACCGCGCTCACCGCCAAGGGCGAGAGCGTCGAGGAGATCACAGCCCTCGCATCGGTCATGCGCGACTACGCCACCCCCGTGAAACCGGACGTCGAGGGCGTCCTCGTCGACGTGTGCGGCACCGGCGGCGACGGCGCGAAGACCTTCAACATCTCGACGACCGCCATGTTCGTCGTGGCGGCAGCCAGCATCCCCGTCGCCAAGCACGGCAACCGGAGCATCACCAGCGACTGCGGCTCCGCCGACGTCCTCGAAGCCCTCGGCGCAGACCTCTCCTGCTCTCCCGAGGAAATAAGGAAGACATTAGAGGACATCGGCATCGGCTTCATGTTCGCCCCCGGCCACCACCCCGCCATGGCCCACGTCATGCCCGTGCGAAAGCAGCTCGGATTCCGAACCGTCTTCAACACCCTCGGCCCCTTGACGAACCCGGCAGGCGCCCAGGCGCAGCTCCTCGGCGTCTACGATGGCGCCCTGACCGAGAAGCTGGCCGCCGTCCTCGCCGCCCTCGGCTGCCGGCGCGCCTTCGTCGTCCACGGCCGAGACGGCCTGGACGAACTGTCCACCACCGGTCCCACGAAAGTGTCTGAACTGAGAAAAAAGAAGGTGGCGACCTACGACCTTTCCCCCGACGAACTGGGCCTCTCCCTTGCAGACCACTCGGCCCTCGCGGGCGGGAGCGCCAAGGAGAACGCAACCATCCTCAAAGACGTCCTCGCCGGGAAGGGAAGCACCGCCCAAACCGACATCGTCTGCCTCAACGCGGCCGCCGCCATCGTCGCGGGCGGCAAGGCAGGAACCCTCGAACAGGGTCTCGGCAAGGCGTACGACCTCATCGAGGAAGGAAAGGCCATGGAGAAGCTCGCCGCATTCCTCGCAGACCGGCCATGACCTTCCTCGACGACATCCGCGAAGAAAAAGAGCAGATCCTCGCAGTCAAAAAGGAACGGAGAAGCCTCATCAACGCCATCGGGAAAGCGCGCGCAGAGGGACGAAACCCCGTCATCGCAGAAATCAAGCGCTCCTCGCCCACCCTCAACCAAGTACGTACCCTCGACGCTGCTGAAACGGCAAAAAAAATGGTTGTTGGAGGCGCCTGCGCCGTCTCGGTGCTCACCGAGGAACGACACTTCGCAGGGTCCATAGACGACCTGAGAACCGTCCGCCGGGCCGTCGACCTGCCCGTCCTCGCCAAGGACTTCCACCTCGACGACTACCACGTCTACGAAGCTTACGTCACGGGCGCGGACGCCGTCCTCCTCATCGCCAGGCTACTTCCCCCCGAGAGACTCGAAGCGCTCACCGAACGGGTGCGCGGCCTTGGCATGGAGCCCCTCATCGAAATCGACACAGCATATGGGCCGGTGAAAAACATCGAAGAAACGCTGGGATTCCTCAGGCAGCCAACCCTCGTCGGCGTCAACTGCCGCGACCTCGCCACCCTCGACGTCGACCCCGACGCATTTAAACAGGTAGCCCCACTCATTGACGAACGCCACACCCTCATCGCCATGAGCGGCATCGCGAAGCCCGAGGACGCCCACGAACGGTTCTCCGACGGCGCCGACGCCGTGCTCATCGGCACCGCCGTCATGGACGCATACGACATCGAGGCGACGGTGCGGTCGTTCGCGGAGGCACCGCCATGAGCGAGGTCAAGATCAAGCTGTGCGGATTCACCCGCGAAGACGATGTGAAGGAGGCGGTAAGCCTGGGCGTCGACTTCATCGGCTTCATCATCGACGTCCCCATCGGCACCCCCCGAAGCATCACACTCGCCCGGGCCGTCGAGCTCGACCGGCTCGTCCCCGACGACGTCAAATCCGTCGCCGTCCTCATGCCCAAGACGGCAAGCGAGGTCCGCATCGTCGCCAAATCCCTGCGCCCCGACCGCATCCAACTGCACGGCCACGAAAGCCCCGCATTCATCGAAGAGATACGCGACAGCGTCAGCTGCCAGCTCATCAAGGCCCTCCCCGCCAACACCGACGAATCAGTAACGGAGGCGAAGGCGTATGCAGACCTCGTCGACTACGTCCTCATCGACACCAAGCTCGGCGACAAGATAGGCGGCACCGGCCAGCCCCACGACTGGGACGTCAGCAAAAAAATCAAGCACGCCATCACCCCGACCCCCCTGTTCCTATCCGGCGGTTTGGACCCCGACAACGTCGCCGCAGCCGTCGAGCGCGTGGCCCCCTACGCCGTCGATGCGGCAAGCGGCATCGAGGGGCCCCCGGGCAGAAAGGACCATGCCAAGATGCACGCCTTCGTGCAGGCGGTGCGCGGATGAGCGCAAAAAAGGGCCGCTTCGGACGCTTCGGCGGCCAGTACGCCCCCGAGGTATTGATGCCGGCATTGATGGAACTGGAAGCCGCGTTCAACCGGCATCGAAAAGAAGAGATATTCAAAGAGGAGCTTGCCGCCATCCTCGCAGAGTACGCCGGCCGCCCGACGCCCGTTACATACGCAGAGAACCTCACAAGGAAGGTCGGAGGCGCCCGCATCTACCTCAAGCGCGAAGACCTCCTCCACGGCGGCGCCCACAAGCTCAACAACACCCTCGGCCAGGCCCTCCTCGCTAAAAGGATGGGCAAAGCGCGGCTCATCGCCGAGACCGGCGCCGGCCAGCACGGCGTGGCCACCGCCATCGCCGCCGCACGGCTCGGCTTCAGCTGCGAGGTCTACATGGGCGCCGAAGACATCCGCCGCCAGAAGCTCAACGTCTTTCGCATGGAGCTCCTCGGCGCCCGGGTCATCCCCGTCAAGTCGGGGTCGAAGACCCTCAAGGACGCCATCAACGAGGCCATGCGCGACTGGCTCGCCAACGTCGAATCCACCCACTATGTCATCGGCTCGGTCGTCGGCCCCCACCCCTACCCCACCATGGTCCGCGAATTCCAGCGCATCATCGGCAAGGAGACGAAAAGGCAGATGAAAAAGCGGCTTGGACGGTTTCCTGAGGCGCTCGTCGCCTGCGTGGGCGGCGGCAGCAACGCCATGGGGTTCTTCTACGATTTCATCGACGAGGAAAAGGTCGCCCTCATCGGCGCGGAGGCAGGCGGCAAGGGCATCCGAAGCGGCCGGCACGGCGCGACCCTGTGCGAGGGCGCCGACGGCGTCCTGCACGGCGCCTATTCCAAGCTCCTCCAGGACAGATACGGCCAGATTGCCGAGTCCTACAGCGTGTCGGCGGGCCTCGACTACCCCGGCGTCGGCCCGGAGCTCAGCCACCTCAAGGAGTCGGGACGCTTGCAGACGGTTGCCGTAAGCGACGACGACGCGCTTTTGGCCTTCAAAATACTCTCCGAGACCGAGGGCATCATGCCCGCCCTCGAATCCGCCCACGCAATCGCTGCCGCCATCAAGCAGGCGAAGTCCATGAAGAAGAGCCAGAAGGCCATCGTGTGCCTGTCCGGCCGAGGCGACAAGGACATCCACATCGTCGCAGAAGAGTTGGGGGTGCGATTGTGAGCTCGCGGATAACGAAGCGCTTCGAAGCACTGAGGGGGGAAAAGCAGAAAGCACTCATCGCATTCATCACGGCAGGCGACCCCACCCAACAGGATACCCCGCGATTCGTCGATGCGCTCGTCGCAGGCGGCATCGACGTCCTCGAACTCGGACTGCCGTTCTCCGACCCCGTCGCCGACGGCCCGGTCATCTGCCGGGCCAACCAGCGAAGCCTCGCGGCAGGAATGAATACCGACCGTTATTTCTCGCTGGTGAAGGACGTCGCGGGGAAGCATCCCGACCTCCCGAAGGTCTGCATGACCTACTACAACCTGCTGCTCGCCAGAGGTCTTGAGCGATTTTCCAAGGACGCGGCCCGTGCCGGCATCGACGGCCTCGTCATCCCCGACCTCCCCCTCGAAGAGTCTGGTCCCTTGAAAGATGCATGCGCCGAGCACGGCATCGACCTCATCCTCCTTGCCGCCCCCACGACCACAGATGACCGGTTGAAACGGATCGCCAGGCAGACTGAAGGATTCCTGTATGTCGTTTCGTTCCTCGGGGTCACGGGTTCGGAAAAGAGGGTCTCCTCGTCGGTGAAAGAGCTCGTCGAGAAGGTAGGGGGGATGCGAGCCGATCTGCCGGTCTCAGTCGGCTTCGGCATCGCATCGCCCGGGGACGTGCGGGACGCGCTCTCGACGGGAGCGGACGCCGCCATCGTCGGCAGCGCCTTCATCCGCGCCATTGAAGAACACGTCAAAGCCCCTGCCAGAGCAGCCGCCGAACTCGGGGATTTGGCGACGACGCTCAAGGAGCCGACACGAAATGCACAAAAGAATACATAAGAGGATATTTATACCCAGACACTAATCTTAGACATCCCATTCATCAGGTGAGACAATGCCCACACGAACCAAGATACACCTCTGCGAAGAGGACATGCCCAAGAAATGGTACAACATCCAAGCCGACCTCGCTGAGCCCCTGCCCGCAGTCTACAGCCCCCAGACCATGGAGCCTGCGACCCCCGAAGAACTTTCCGTCATCTTTCCCATGGGACTATTAGCCCAAGAGATGAGCACCGACCGCGAGATCGCCATCCCCGACGAAGTCGCCGACATCCTCAGGCTCTGGCGGCCAAGCCCCCTCTACCGCGCCCACCGCCTCGAAAAAGCCCTCAAGACCCCCGCAAAAATCTACTACAAGTGGGAGGGCGTGTCGCCGCCCGGCAGCCACAAGCCCAACACCGCCATCGCCCAAGTCTACTACAACGCCCAGGAGGGCACCGAGCGCATCGCCACCGAGACCGGCGCCGGCCAATGGGGCTCAAGCCTCGCCTTCGCCACCCAGTTCTTCGACATCGAGGCGAAAGTCTACATGGTCCGCGTCAGCTACGACCAGAAGCCCTACCGCCGCGTCATGATGGAGACGTGGGGCGCCAACTGCGTCCCCAGCCCCTCAAAGGACACCCAGGCGGGTCAAAAGGTTCTCGCCGACGACCCAGACAGCCCCGGCAGCCTCGGCATCGCGATATCCGAAGCCGTCGAGGACGCCGCCACCCACGACAACACCAAATACTCGCTCGGCAGCGTCCTCAACCACGTCTGCATGCATCAGACCGTCATCGGCCAGGAATCCATCACCCAGCTTGCCGAAGCAGACCTCAAAGCCGACATCGTCGTCGGCTGCGTCGGCGGCGGCAGCAACTTCGCGGGCCTCGCCTTCCCCTACGCAGGCGCGAAGCTTCGGGGAGAAGAACCAGATAACCGCATCATCGCCGTCGAGCCCACCGCCTGCCCGACGCTGACGAAGGGCATCTACGCCTACGACTACGGGGACTCGGTCGGCCTGGGGCCCATCGCCAAGATGTACACCCTCGGCCACGACTTCGTGCCCGCAGGCATCCACGCCGGAGGCCTCAGATACCACGGCGATTCCCCCATCGTCAGCAAGCTCTACGACGACGGCGTCATCGAAGCCCAATCCTACCATCAGATCGCGTGCTTCGAGGCCGCCCAGCAGTTCGCCGCCACCGAAGGCTTCATCGTGGCCCCCGAGACCGCCCACGCCGTCAAGGCCGTCATCGAGGAAGCCAAGAAATGCAGGGAGTCGGGCGACGAGAAGGTCATCCTCTTCAACTGCAGCGGCCACGGCCACTTCGATCTGTCCGCCTACGACGCCTACCACCAGGGCAAGCTCGTCGACTACGAGTACCCCGAGGAGCTCGTCAAGAAGTCGCTCGCCAAGCTCCCAAAAATCGAATAGGGCGGCACACCCGCCTTATTCCTTTTCTTTCTATTTTTCACCTTCATCCCTTCTTTTCCCCCCCCCGCTCGCCATTTCCCACGCATACCCCCTCCAATCTGCTTTTTCAGTCAAGCCTTCCCAGAATAGGTTATGGCCAAAGGCAGGGAGCGCATCGCGGCAGTGATTCCCGCCTACAACGAGGAGTTCTTCATCACCGAGCCCCTGAAGGCCACGCTCGAAGCCAGAAGGCGCGGATTCGTCGACGACATCATCGTCGACTCGGCCTCAACAGACGACACCGTCAGGGATGTCTACGGCATACTCGGACGGCCGGACAAGAAAAAGACGGTGAAAAGAAAAGACGGCATCGTCGTCGAAACGCTCCCCCACGGCACCCTCCTCAAACTTCCTGAAAAACGCGGCAAGACGCACGCCGTCCTCGCCGCCGCCCGCCACCTCAGCGAAACGGATGCCGACGTCATGCTCGTCGAGGACGCCGACCTGCTCACCCAGACGCCGGAGATTATCGGCGCATTCACAAACAGGATGCGCGCAAACCCCGAGCTCAGGATGCTCCGGGGCAGATACAAGCAGCTCGAGCTGGACGAACCACCCGAGAACGCACGCTACGTGCCGGGAGAACTGACGGGATTTCGCGCCATTCGCCGCAGGGTCTGGGAGCAGGCGCTCCGGGGACGCGAGCGGCCAGGCTCCAAGGAGGCCTCCTACTTCGCAGACGATGCGGGCTTCGGCATCGAATTCGGCCTCGAACAGATAGTGCC
Organism: uncultured archaeon; assembly: GCA_964443985.1. Lineage (GTDB taxonomy): Archaea > Altiarchaeota > Altiarchaeia > IMC4 > JBDREA01 > JBDREA01. Next base: position 10,007 of record CAYUFO010000045.1, read on the forward strand.
TGAAAAATACAAAAAGACCGTCCGCATCCCCACCCTCCTCTCCCGGGAACGGACGGGCGGCGACGCCTCGGCAGCGGACATGGACGCCGACCTCAAACGGGCCGAAGCAGTCTTCGACCAGCGCTTCGAGACCGCCGAAAACCTCAACCTCCTGCGAAAGCTTCGCCACCTCCGACCCCGCAACAAACATGTGAAGGACAAAAAGCCGGCAGAACTGCGGGGCGTGGCAGAACGGCTGTCCGAAGACGAAGTCGACAAGATACACGACGCCCTCGAAAAAGCGCAGAAGCCCCAAAGGAAGACGCATCGAAAACATAAAAATTAGCAGAGATACGATGGAGAAACCGAGAGAGAAAGTCGTCGCCGTCGTCCCAGCCTACAACGAGGAAAAACGTATCGGCGGCGTCTTGAAGCCCCTCGTCGACGCCAGAAAGCAGGGCATCATCGACGACATACTCGTCGTCGACGACGGATCCGCCGACGGGACGCTGAAAAAAACCCTGGAAGCCCTGGGGGACGGACCCAACGCCTCCGTGTCAAAGCTCCGCGAGCTAGGGGA
>CAYUFO010000046.1:0-10075 GCA_964443985.1 uncultured archaeon
GACAAGCGGAAGGTGCTCCGCTATATGCTCGAGCAGTCGCAGACCGGAGAGTTCTCAGGGCTCACCGAGGAAGAGCTTGCGACGATGGCCGAAAGCCTCAAGGAATACCGCGTCACCCAATGGGTGAGAAAGGACGACTTCCTGCCGGTGCGCTTTCACACCGTCCTCTCGCTCTCGTCTGAGAACGCGACCCTGTCCATGGACATGACCATGAACGTGTCCGACTATGACCGGGAGTTCGACATCGAGGAGCCGACTCAGGCTATCGAATTGTCTCAGGAATCAGCGGCTGAAATGTAGGCGGCCGCTAGGCGGTCGAGGGCGGCGTCATCGTCTGCTTTTGCCATCGCATAACGCCAACCGCGATCGAGAGGACGATGGCGGCGAATGCGACGCCGGCGACGGTGGCAAGGGTCGCCGGGACCGAGAAGTTCTTCTGGAGGAAGTAGAGCAGCACGTAGGGCATGAAGCCGAGAAAGGACGCGTAGCCGACCCGTTCGATGAGCGTCAATGCATGGGGTCGAGGATAGAGCGCGAAGCTCAGGGCGATGCCTGGCACCATGACGGCAGCGATGATGCCGGCCGAGCCGAAGACGGCGTCCCAGTACTCCATGACAATGCAATGACGATGCTAGGATATAAATAGCTTTCTATGTCAGGAGGTCCCAGGCGACCCGGGGGATGTGGGGCAGAAGCGAGATGAGCAAGGAAGGCCGGCGGAACAACGAGGAGAGCAGGGGCGAGGCATAGTCCATGTCGCCGTGGGATTCGATGAGGTCGGCGTGACCTTTGAGCCAGGTGAGGAGAGCGTCTTTTCCTGCAGGTGAGAGCCCAGAAAGGAATCGATGGATGCGCAGGTGAGTGGCCAACTCCCGGCCGATGTCGGCTCGCCAGGCGGCGTCGTAGCGGTGTTGGTCGAGGTGGCGGGCGGCCAGGCACCCCATGACGATGCCGCCGCCGGTGGTGGCCTTGACGTGGCCGGCGGCGTCGCCGACCAAGCGGAAGATGCCATGGTGCGTTGCGAGCGCGGGGTCATGCCGGGGGATGACGCCGTAGACAGGATCGGATTTCCTGGATGACGCGACCCTTCCCTGCCGCGTGAGCCTGCTGATGAAGCGGTCGAGGTGGGAGGCAGGATTTCCCTTCGTGGCGATGCCGACGCGGCAACGGCCGTCGCCCGTTGGGATAATCCAAGCGAAGAAGTCGTCGACGACGAAGTGGAGTTCCACGAAGTCCGGGTCGGCGTCGACGGCGAGGCTGTATTGGGCTCCGACGAGGTGGCTTCGGGGGCGGGGCAACTGCAGTCGCCGCTGCAGGCCGTAGTCGACGCCCGTGGCGAGGACGATGGTATCGGCGCGGGTGGTCGTGTTGGAGCCCGTGACGGCGGTATCGGTGATGGTGGCCGCACGTTCGGTGAGGACCACGGCACCGGTATCGGCGGCTGCGGCGAGGAGTTCTTCGTCGAAGCGCTGCCGATCGACGACGTAGGCCTTCGGGCTCGTCGATTCGATGACGGCTTCGACGCCGCCTGGAGAGTAGAGCTTGGCGCCGCGGACGGTGTGGAGCAGGGAATCGCGGGGTGCGATGCCGAGCCGCTTGAGGCCGGACATACTGATGATGCCTGCACAGTGGACGGGCTGGCGGCGTGGGCGGTGCTCCTCGTAGAGGGCGACGTCGTGGTTTGTTGCGAGAATCTTGGCTGCGTAGGCGCCGACGGGACCGCCGCCCACGACTGCGTATTCGTAGTGCATGGGCGTGGCCTCCCGGCATGATTAGCGGCCGCGGCGGCGTCCCTGGCTGCGGATGTCGAGCATCTTCTTTTTGAGGGTCTTGGTGACGCGGTAGGTGGGGTCCTTGCTTTTGGCGTCCTCGATGGCGATGTATCCCTGCCGTTTGAGCTGCTCGGCCTGGGCGGCGACGACGGGGCGGCTCTTGTTGAGGAGGAGCGCGGCATCGCTTTGGTGGACGACGCCCATGCGCATCATGAGCTGGATGAAGGGCCGCAGGTCGTCGTTGGGGGTCGCGGGGTCGGCTGGTGGGGGGCGCAGGGCGTCTGTTCTCACGGGCGTGCGCACCTGGGATGCGGGAGCGGATACAGGGGGGGTATCCGGGATGACGTCCTCGAGGTCGGCTTCGGAGAGGTCTTCGCCTGCGAACGGCTTGGCGGGGATGTGGTCGGCGTCGACGTCGACCGTTCGGGCGTATTGCTCGCTTTCGCGGAGCATGTCGTGGATGGCCTGCTGGTGCTTGAGGATGATTTCGTCGGTGGCGGCGTCGCTGTCGTCTGAGGTTGCGACAGACCCGTTTTCTGCTGATTCGCCAGGGAAGTGGGTGTATTTATAGAGATGGCGTTCGGTGGCTTTGAGCCGCTTCTCGGCTTCGAGCCGCTTGGCGTGCTCGGCTCGCAGGTGGTGGGTCAGGGCGTTGAGGCGTTCGTCGGCGATGACGTGGCGTAGCTCTTCGGGGGAGGCGTCGGGGTGGGTTGCCTCAAGGCCCCGCTGATGCCAGGACTCGAGTTCGGCTTCGAGCTCTTCGATGCGTTTCTCGCTTTCGGCGAGCCGGCGCTCCATGGAGAGGTATTCGCTCATGCGCAGCTGGTGTTTCGAATCGGCGGCTGTTTCGTCGTCTGCCATGGCTTAGCGGAGGTCGATGAGGTCGTCGGGTTCGGGGCCCGTGGAGATGAGGGTGATCTTTCGCTCGATGTGGTCTTCGATGCCAGCGAGGTATGTTTTGGCGGCCTCGGAGAGTTCGTCGTAGTTTCGTTTGCCCTGGGTCTCGGGGAAGAGCTTGTCCATGCAGGTGACGGCGAGGGTGGTGGCGCCGTTTATGCGCGCCGAGTATTTGGCGAGGTCGTAGTCGAATTTGCCGATCTTTCGGGGGCGCCCCGTGACGGTGCCGACTTCCTTGAGGTGCTTGGCGATGACTTCGTTGTCGTTTTCGCCTTCGTGGCCTTCGGCGCGGGCGCGTTCGAGGGCGGCTTCCCAGACGGGGTCGCCTTCGATCTCCTCGTTGGTGAGGTAGTGGACGAAGGGGTCGGCACCGACGCGGCTCATGTAGGCCTTGAAGACGACGAGGACGTCGTCGACGCGGGTGGGGCCGACGCCGACGTCGGCGCAGGCTGATGAGGCGCTGGTGTCTTTGCTGGTGACGTAGGGGTAGTTGCCATAGTAGAGGGACAAGCCGAAGCCTTGGCTGGCTTCGAGGAGGACGTCGTTGCCGTCGTCGAGGGCGTCGTTGACGATGGCGGGGACGTCGACGAGGTAGTCTTTGAGGTCGTCGCGTTCGCGGACCTGGGTGGCGGTGCGGTTGGCGCGTTCGGCGTTGGCGGGGCCGCAGCCGCTGCCGGTGGTGCCGATCTTCTTGCCGCTTCCCACCCCGTCGATGTCTTTGTGTTTTTGCTCGATGAGGGTGCAGCGGTAGTCGAGGAACATGCGGCCGGCGGTGTCGGTCATCTCGACTTCTTCGAGGAATCGTTGGGGGTCGACGAGGACGCCGGCGCCGATGACGAGCTTGGCGCCGTCTTCGACGAAGCCGCAGGGGATCATGCGTAGGCCGTATTTTTGGCCGTCCTTGTAGACGGTGTGGCCTGCGTTCGGGCCGACGCCGGCGCGCGCGATGACTGTGGGGTGGTCGTGTGTTGCGAGATAGGAGACGATTTTTCCCTTGCCTTCGTCTCCAAAGTGGCCTCCGACGACGACGGTGAGCATGGTATCTGAGATGTTGGGAAACAGGATTATTAAATTACTGAAAGAGGGGGTCGTCTTGGATGTAGTTTTTGCCGAGGGCGAGTGCGATTTCGGCTTTGGCGAGTTCGCGGCCGAGGTAGCTGGCGTGTTCTCTGCTCCCGACGAAGTCTCGTTTGACGGCGGCGCGGTAGAGGGTCGGGGCATCGGTGCCGGTGAGGACGGCGGTGGGTGTATCGTCTTCGTAGCAGGCGACGTGGATGGCGTCGTCTTTGAGGTATACTTTCACGTAGCGGGCTTCGAGGGCGGGCTTCGAGGGTGGGGCTTTGCGGGGGGTCATGCTGGCGAGCGCGTCGTCTTCGGGGCAGGCGTAGGGTCTCTTGTCCTTGAGAGCGAGTAGGTCGACGCCGAGGTCCTTGGGGGCTTGGCCGCGGGCTTTGGCGAGGTAGCAGAGGTTGGCGGCGGTGGCGAGTTCGGCGATGGCGCCCCGGGTCTTGTGGCTCTCTTCGGTGGCTAAAAGCAGGGAGACGTCGAGTTCGCAGGCGAGGCAGGCGAGGAGGGCGTTGACGCCGGGGCTGTCGGCGTCGATGAGTTCGGTGACGTTGCCTGCGCCCATGAGCAGCGGGGTGTCGGGGTGGGCGCTCCGAATCAGCCGGTAGGCGTGTATCGAGGCCGCGAGCCCGGCGATCGGGGGGTTGAGGAGGGGGTCGGCGATGGCTTGGCTGTATCCTTGGCCTTCGAGCGTTTTCAGCATGCTCGTAAGGAGGTTTACTCGCTTTTTTGGGGAGTCGGGGATGGTGCCCTTTGCGTCCTGGGGTATGATGACGGCGGGGACGTCGAGGGTGGATGCGAGCTCGAGGGTGGCTTCGGTGAGGCTGAGGACGAGGTCGGCGTCCGCGTCGGCTGCGGCGGTGATTTCAGCGGGGTTGAGGGTGTCGATGGAAAGCGGGGCGTCGACGGTTTTCCTGAGGATCTCGACGAGGGGTGCTATGGCGTCGCTGTTGTCTTCGCCTGCGAGCATGCCGAGGTCGATGATGCCGGCGCCTGATTGTTGAAAGTGGCTGGCGCGTTGGGTGATGTCTTCGGGCGTGAGGCGGGGTGCGTCGCAGATTTCGGCGATGACGTGCGGATACGAGGTGAGGAGGAGCGGGGGGTCGCCGATGGTCGGCGTAAAGGTCTTTTTTTTGCGGGCTTCGGCGAGGAGGGTGGTGTTTTGTTGTGCCTGGAGGTCGGCGAGGAGGGTGTCGGCGGGGTCTCGCGGGGAGAAGGTGGTCGTCTCTAATTGTGAGAGGAAAAGGGGAAGGTCGGTGAGGTGGCGGGGTCCTTTGACGCAGGGGACGCCGAGGGTGCGTTCAATGATGGAATAATCACCGGGTGCTTGGCCGGGAACGACGATGAAATCTTTGTTTTTGACGTCGTCGGGTGTGAGTTCGGACAGAAGATGGGCTGGAGTGATGAAGGAGGCGATATTGGCTGTGGCTGGATGGGCCGTAATGGCGGGGTGGTGGGCGAATAGGTTGGAGATGGCGGTATGGCTGGATTTTCCGGTGACGAGAAGGATGTTCATGGCCCGGTAGTGTCTTTTACCGGGAGAGGTTATTATTCATTAGGGTTCGGTGGGGTTCGTTGCGTTCATCCGCCGCTGATGGTGCCGATGGAGGAGCGGTCGTAGTATTCGATGCCGCCGGGTGAGGCGAAGGGGACTTGGTAGCGGATGGCGACGTCGTATTTGAAGGTGCCGACGGCGCCTTCGTTGCCGACGGTGGCGCAGCTGTCGGCTGCGACGATGAGGAAGGGTTCGCCTGAGGGCACGGAGAGGGGGGAGTAGTCGGCGTCGTCGCCTTGGAATTCGGTTCTGCAGGTGGGGCTGGGGGTTTCGATTGGGTAGGCGTCGGCTTCGGGGAGGAGGGCGAAGAGGGGGAAAATGCTCGCCGGATTCAGGCCGCCGTCACCGGCACAGGAGATATCGACGCTTGCGCCGCTGGTGCCGCTGCACCGGTACATGCCGGAGGTAACTTGATTGTCGTATTCGTCCTCGATGCCTGACTCGACGTCGTCGGGGATGTCACAGGTATGGCCGTCTATGCGGCGCCTGAAGTAGCGGTACTGGGTCTTTTCGCGATTGAGGGCGGCGACGTGGCAGTATTCGGGGGTGGAGTCCTCGGGGCCGTTGAGGTCCTCGGTGGTGGGGACGATGCGGGCGTCGGTGACGAGGATGTCCTGGCCTGCGCCGTTGACGAAGAGGAGGGCGAGGACGGCGGAGTCGGATCCTTCGACGTCTGCGGACTGGAAGCCCGAGAGGATTGGTTTGAGCTGGCCGAAGCCGCTTGCGGTCATGGCGCCCTGGCCGAGGTTGAAGATGCCGAGCTGCCAGAGAGTGAACCCCACAGACAGTGATATGACGATGGCCCAGCCGTGGGTCATGAGGAATTCTATGGCGCTTTGGGCTTTTGACAGCCGGTGCCTGCGCAGGAACGCGTTTATTCGGTTAAGGGTGTCCTTCTTTACCATCGTCGTTTAGGGTTTGGCTGATGTCTTATGCCCTTGTTATATATCGGGTCTTGGTGGCTTATAAACCACATGAGTGGGAATTTTCTACTAGAAAAATAGTAAATATTAAAATCTTGGTATTTAAAGGAGCAGATGCTATGGAATACCACCCATGGCAACCACATACAACACCTTCCTCCCAGGGAAAAAAAGACCCACGCCATGCCACATCAGGATTGAAAACGGAACCATCAGCGCAATCGAGGACAACCACACCCCCAACAGCATCGACTTCACAAGATATTTCGTCCACCCAAGTCTCGCAAACGCCCACACCCACCTCGGCGACTCCTTCGCAAAGGAAGCAACCCTTGGATTGAAGCCGCACGACGCGGTCGGGAGAAACGGGAAAAAATGGCAGCTCCTAAGAGACAAGAACCCCAAACGGCAATCGGTTGCCATCAGGGAATCGCTCGACTACATGCTACGGACAGGGACCACCATCTGCGCCGACTTCAAAGAAGAAGGGCAACACGGAGCATGCCTCCTCGCACAGGAAACGAAGACCACGCCGATGAACGTCATCATCCTCGGACGAGACGATGCGAAAACAGGCATCGACGGCTGGGGACTCAACGTGTATTCAGAGGACGAGATACCCTCCAAGAGGAAAGACCTGCTCCTCGCCGTCCACGCAGGCGAAGCCCCGGGCGAGGTCGAGCAAGCACTTGACATGAAGCCAGACATCATCGTGCACGCCACCGCCGCCACACCCGACGAGATAGCAGAGATTGCAGCCAAGGGCATCGGCGTCGTCGTCTGCCCGCGCGCCAACGCCGCCCTCGGCGCCGGCTATCCGCCCGTCCGAGAACTCCTCGACGCAGGCGTCACCGTCGCCCTCGGCACCGACAACGCCATGATAAACCAACCAAACATGTGGCGGGAGATGGAATACCTCCTCAAATCATCGATGCTCCACAGAGCCGTCACGCCCGAAGAAGTATTCGCGATGGCGACAATCAATGGAAGAACGATGTGTGGAGTGACTGGGGGAGCGATAGAGGCAGGTCACCCCGCAGACATCCTCTTCATCAAAAAAGATGCCCCCAACCTGCGATACTCACACAACAACCTCGCCACCATCATAACGCGGACCGAACCCGAAAACGTCCGCAAGGTCATGGTCGGCGGTGAGATAGTGGTCGACAAGGACAAACGATGAGACCCCATGCCATCTGGAACACCGCCATGAGCCTCGACGGCGTCATCGGCGTCCCCGAACGCCAGCTGCCGCTCTCAAACGAGGAAGACAAGAAACGAGTGCATAGGCTCCGCAGGGAGGTCGACGCCATCATGGCCGGCGTCGGCACCGTCCTCTGCGACGACCCCAAGCTCACCGCCAAGGGATACACGGGACGCCAGCCCCTGCGCGTCGTCTGCGACAGCCGAGGCAGAACGCCCCTCGACGCCGAGCTCTTCAACCAGCCCGGCGACACCCTCATCGCCGTCACCGACCAGGCGACGCCGAACAACATCGCGCGGCTCGAGGAACGCGGCGCCGAGGTCGTCGTCATGGGAGAGGGCGACCGGGTAGACGTCACAGAACTCATGTACGAATTAGGCCGCAGGGGCGTCAAGACACTCCTGCACGAGGGCGGCGGCACCCTCAACGCCAGCATGATAGAGCACGGCCTCATCGACGAGATCTACGTCACCGTCTGCCCGACGCTCCAGGGACGGGGCACGCATCTGCTGGCCGAAGAACTCACCACCCCCCGCGCCATCGAACTAGTGGACGCCCGCATCCTCGACTGCCAGGTCCTCCTCCACTACGAGGTGAAAAGATGAAGCTTAAAGAGCTGAACTGGCAGGAAGTGAAGGAAGCACGGGGAAAACCCGCCGTCGTCCCGGTCGGGTCGATCGAGCAGCACGGACCCCACCTGCCGCTTGCGACCGACATCCTCATCGCCAAGGCCGTCGCGAAGACCATCGCAAAAGAAATCGGCGGCATCCTCACCCCACCTCAACCCTACGGGATATCACCCGAGCATCTCGACTTCCCGGGAACGATATCGCTCGGGAAGGAGACGTTCATCGGCATCATAGAGGACATGGTGTCGTCGTTTTCTGCGGGCGGATTCGAGAAAGTGGTTGTCGTCAACGGCCACGGCGGCAACTCGAAGACGCTCAGGCAGATGCAGATAGAGCACGTCTACGTGCTCGACGTCGTATCGACGATGGAGCCCTACGACCACGCCGGCGACATCGAGACGTCGCTGATGCTCCACCTGCACCCCGATTTGGTGCGCAAGGACAAGATAACAAAGTGCGAGTTCCGCTGGCCCGACAGGGACGGCTGGAAGACGAAGGACTGCTCGGAGTCAGGCGTTTTCGGCGACCCCACGACGGCATCGGCAAAGAAGGGAAAGGGGTACTTCGACCGGATCGTGGCCACACTCCTGCAGGAACTGAAGGAATTAGAGAAACGGGAGGCAGGGAAGAAACCATGAAGGGCCTCATACGACAAGCAGTTGATGAGCTCAAGTCGGGTAAATTCGTCCTCGTCTATGACAGCGACAGCCGCGAAGGCGAGACCGACTTCATCAAGGCCGCGCAATTCGCCGAACCGGCGGACGTCCACCAGATGCGCACGGACGGCGGTGGCCTCGTCATCCTCGTCGTCGCCGACGAATACCACAATAAGTTGGGGCTGCCGTTCATGGTCGACGTCTACGCCGCAGCGAAAGACGCGCACCCCCTCTTGGGGAATCTGAACCCCAGCGACATCCCCTACGACGCCAAGTCGTCGTTCAGCTTGACCATCAACCACCGAAAGACGTTCACCGGCATCACCGATGATGACCGCGCGCTGACCCTCAAGGAATTCGCGCGTGTGTGCAGGGAGAGTGAGAAGTTGGAGAGGGAAGAGGCGCGGACGCTGTTGGGGGAGAACTTCCGAAGCCCCGGCCACGTCTACGTCTGCAACGCGTCGGCTGCGCCCTTGGAGGAGCGCTTCGGCCACACCGAATACGGCGTCGCCCTCCTCACGATAGCGGGGTTGACTCCCGTCGGCACCGCCTGCGAGATGATGGGCGACGACGGAAAAGCGTTGAAGAAAGAAGAGGCGAAACGATACGCCGAAATACACAACCTCACCTACGTCGAAGGAAAAGATATCGTCGACGCATGGAGGGAGCGGAAATGAAGATCGGCATCTGTGACACGACGTTCGCCCGCTACGACATGGGGCGCGCCGCCATCGACGAGATAAAAAAGCAGGTGGGGGGCGTCGGCATCGAGCGCTACACGGTGCCGGGCGTCAAAGACCTCCCCGTGGCGGCCAAAAAGCTCATCGAGGAACGCCACTGCGACCTCGTCATGGCGTTGGGGATGCCGGGCCCGAAGGAGATAGATAAGACGTGCGCGCACGAGGCGAGCACTGGCCTCATACAAGCACAACTCATGACGAACACGCACGTCGTCGAGGTCTTCGCCCACGAAGACGAAGCAGAAAACGAAAAAGAGCTTGCGAAACTCGCAGACAACCGCGCCCGCGAACACGCCGTCAACGCCTGCCTGCTCCTCTTCAACCCAAAGGAACTCACACGACAGGCGGGGACGGGACAGCGGCAGGGATACGAGGACGCGGGCGCACTCTCATCAAAGGAGAATGACGACCCCCAATGACCTTGAAAGATTTGCCACTCGCAGCAGGGTGGAGGAAAGGAGCCGTTCTGAACGTCCGCCCCGGAGGGTGGTGGGTGGGAAGAAGAGATAGAGGAATCCAAACAAAGAAAAATAACGGAGGAAACAGAACATGGAGAAAATAAACATCGGTATCGTGGCCAGCGAATACAACTACGACCTCACCGACGCCATGGTGAAGCTCGCCAAAGAGGAAG
>CAYUFO010000047.1:0-9928 GCA_964443985.1 uncultured archaeon
GTTTACGCGCATCCAGCGCACGAGGATGGCGCCGCCCCGGGACACGACGCCTGCGAGCCGGCCTTCGAGGAGGGGCAGGCAGGAGCGGGTGAGGCCGGCGTGGACGGTGATGAAGTCGACGCCGTCTTTGACGTGCTTTTCGATGCCTGCGAGGAAGTCGTCTTCGGTGAGGTCTTCGACGAATCTCTTCTCGCAGACGGCCTGGTAGACGGGGACGGTGCCGACGGGCATTGGCGAGTGCTCGATGATTGCGCGGCGTATGGCGTCGATGTCGCCGCCCGTGGAGAGGTCCATGACGGTATCGGCCTTGTGGGCGATGCAGACGTCGAGCTTGGCGAGCTCGTCGGCGACCTCAGCCTTCCGGGGGGAACTGCCGAGGTTGGCGTTGATTTTTGTCGAGAGCATGCGGCCGATGCCGACGGCTTCGAGGTTGTTATGATTGACGTTGGCGGGGATGACGGCGTGGCCTTTGGCAACCGCGGCCCTCAATGTATCGGCGTCGACGTTCTCCTTTTCGGCGACAGATAGCATCTCCGGGGTGAGGGTGCCTGCGCGCGCCTGCTTGAGTTGCGTCATGGTTGGAGGGGGTGCGGATAGCTTTTGTGGATTCGGGATTAAAAAAACCCCGTGCGCTATAACTCTCCAACGATGACCGTCTCCTACGAGGACATGCACGAGGAGCTCGCCGACGCCGACGCCCTGCACAGCAGATTGGCGTACGTGCAGGGATTGCCGAAGCTGTCGTGGCGGGGGAAGCCGGCCCTCGTCCTCCTCACCGAGCGGGGCCTTTACATCGGCGGCGTCAAGGCGACGGGGTTCGGATTCCACCACCTCCCGCTCTCCGACGTAGAATCGGTCGAGGCGGCACTCGAGGACGACGCCCCAAGCCTTGCATTGCATCTCGTCCGCGTTGAAGAACGCCTCACCATACGGATGCGGCTTTCTCGTCCCTCGCTTGAGGTCAACGACGATCCGGCCGAGACCCGGGAGTTTGTGAGGGAGGTGAGAAGGCTCGCCCACATCCGCTAAGATGAAACAGGACTTCCTCGCCGAGCTGGGGTTCCAGAAGAACTGGGTCTATGAGACCCTCGTGTCGACCCGCGATGGGGACGGGCAGCCGCATGCGAGCGCCGTGGGCGTGTGGAGCGAGGACCTCTCCACGCTTTCCGCGCGCCTGTATCACGGCTCGCAGACGCTTGAGAATCTCAGAAGGGAAGGCCGAGCCGCCGTGAATCTCCCAGGAGGTGTGGCTGAGATCGCCAGGGTCGTCTTTGGCGAAGAGCATGTTTTTGAAACGGGTCCGCAGGACAATCCCTTCCTTCCCGCATCCAAGGGCATCCTTTTTATATCCGTCAAGGATGCGATACAGGAAGAGGGGTTCGACGAGCTCTGCTTTTTCATCGAGGACGTCGACATCCGCGAATCCCCGACGCTCATCAACCGGGCGGCGGCGCTGCTCCTCGAAGCCCTCATCGTGAAAAGCCGCGCCACTGTCCTCGGACGAGGAGAAACGAAGCGACTACTCGGCGACTATGCCCGCGCCATCAGAAAGACGGCCCCGGGGTCGCCCTACGCCGACAAGGCGGACGAGCTGCTCCAAGGATATGAGAAGTAGGCTCGCGAGGAGATATTTATAGCGTGACGCCCATAGGTGAACGGGGTGGCTGCGGGTTGAAAAAGGACGTCATATCGGATGCGGCGTTTCTCAAGGGCATCCTCCACAACGCCAACGACATCATCTACGTCACCGACAAGCGGCGGCGGTTCGTCTACGTCAGCGACAAGATAACGGAATACGGCTACAAGAAAGACGACCTTCTCGGCAAGAGCTTCCTGACGATACTTTCCAAAAAGCACCGGGGCAAGCGAAGCGCCCGGACCATCAAGACGGGCGAGCACCGGGTCTACGACGTCGAATTCCTCGACGCGGGCGGTGGCATCCACTACGGCGTGCTGAGCACCGCCCCCTTCCAGGACGACGGGGGCAGGACCACGGGCGTCCTCGGCGTCCTCACCGACGTCACGCAACGAAGGAAGGCCGAAGAGGCCGTCAGGGAATCGGAACTCTGGTATCGAAGCATCCTCGAGAACGCCAACGATGCCATCTTCGTCGAAGACCTCGGGGGCACCATCCTCGAAGTCAACGACCAGGCGTGCCGGCTGCTTGGCTACTCCTGCGAAGAACTATTGGAAAAGCGGGTGGAAGACCTTGTGCCCGCCGAGGTTCGAAAGAGGCTCCCAGCACTCTATAAGAGATTCCGCGAGAGGAGGCACGCGGTCTTCGAAAGCGAGAACGTGCGAAAGGACGGCACCGTCTTCCCCGTCGAAGTCAGCGCCCGGCTCATCGAGATACTGGGGCGGGAGCTGGCCCTCCTGTTCGTCCGCGACATCGCAGAGCGCAAGCGAAGCGAGGACCGCATCCGCTTTCTCGGCTCCATCGCAGAACAAGTCCACGACAGCGTCATCGTCACCGACCTAGAAGGCAGCATAAAATACGTGAACCGGGCGACCGAAGAGCTCTACGGCTACTCGGCCGAGGAGCTCGTCGACCTCGAGCCCAGCACCCTCAACGCAGAAAAGGGAGCCAAAAAGATCCAACGGGGGATTCTCTCCTGCGTCGGCGGGGGCGACACCTGGCGCGGCGAACTGGAGAACAGGAGAAAGGACGGCAGCACGTTCATCTGCGAGATGACCATCTCCCCTATGCACGACCGCGACGGCAACACCATCGCCTACGTCGGCATCCAACGCGACGTCACCGAGCGAAAGCGCATCGAAGAGGAGCTCAGGCACAACGCGAAGATCCTCAACAGCACCAGCGAGGCCGTCGTCGGCGCCGATGCCGCAGGACGCATCAACCTGTGGAACCGGGCCGCTGAAGAGATGTTCGGCTTCAAGGCCGACGAGATGCTCGCAGGGACCGTGCGCCCCTACCTGCCCACGAACAAACATTACCGGGAATCCCGGCGCATGATCGGCCAGGTCAAGAAGACGGGCAGCGGCATCAGGTATGAGACCCAGCGAAAGCGGAAGGACGGTGCAATCCTAGACGTGGCGATTTCTCTTGCCCGCCTCACCGACGAGAAGGGACGCATCATGGGGACCGCAGGCATCATCACCGACATCACCGAGCGAAAGCGGGCCGAATCCCTCCTCGAGGAGAGCCGGGCCCAGCTTCTGGCCACCATCGAGAACATGCCCTTTGACGTCTTCGTCATCGGCAAAGACGGCAGATACCTTCTTCAGAATTCGGCGTGCAAGAAGCACTGGGGGGACATCCTCGGAAAGCGGCCGCGCGAGGTCGCCCCCGACCGAAAGACGTGGAAGACCTGGAAGGAAAACAACGAAAAGGCATTCAGGGGGAAGACGGTCAGAGGCGAGGTGTCCTTCGACATCGACGGAGAGACTCGCCATTTCCACAACATCATCTCCCCCGTCCGTCAGGGCAAAGACATCATCGGCATCCTCGGCGCCAACATCGACGTCACGGAGCGGAAGAGGGCAGAGCAGCGGCTGAAAGAAAGCGAGCAGCGCCTCGCATTGCACGTCGCCCAGACACCCCTTGCCGTCATCGAGTGGAATCTCGACTTCACCGTGCGGGAATGGAACCCCGGTGCACGGCGAATCTTCGGGTACAAAAAAAGGGAGGCAATCGGAAAACACGCCCGCTTCATCGTGCCCGAAGAAGAGCGTTCCCACGTGGACTCGGTCTGGAACAAACTCCTCAGAAAGCGGGGAGGCACAAGGAGCACTAATCGCAACGCAACAAAGACGGGAGACCCCATCTACTGCGAGTGGTACAATACGCCGCTCATCGACGGTGAGGGGATGGTCGTGGGGGTTGCCTCGCTGGTCCAAGACGTCACCGAACGCAAAGAGGCTGAAGAGAAGCTCAGGGAATCAGAGGAGATGTTTCGAAGCCTCGCCGAAAAATCACCCAACATGATCTTCATCAACCAGGGGGGACGCATCGTCTACGCCAACAGCAAATGCGAGGAGGTCATGGGGTATTCACGCAAAGAGTTCTATGCGCCAGACTTTGACTTTAGAAGGCTCACCTGCCCCGAATACCGAGGCGTCGTGGAAAAACACTTCAAAGACCACCTCGAAGGCAGGGAGGTGGCGCCCTACGACTATGCTCTCGTCACCAAGGATGGACGCCGCCTTGACGTCATCAATGCCACAAAATTGATACTCTACGAGGGCAAACCCGCCATCCTCGGCATCATCACCGACATCACCGACCGCAAGAAGGCCGAGCGTGCCCTCAAGCAGTCCGAGAAGAAGTATGCCACGCTCGTCGAACGAGGACACGACGGCATCATCATCATCCGCGAGGGACGCATCGCGTTCGCCAACCAGCGATTCGCCGACCTCGCCGGCCATGAGACGCCCGAGCAACTCGACGGCCGCCACATCGACGAGCTCCTCGCCGCCGACGTCGCAGGCGACGTCGAGGAGAGATACGAAAAACGCATGCGCGGCGAAGCCGTCCCCACGACCTATGAGACGAAGCTGCTGGCGAAGTCGGGGAGCGAGGTTCCCGTCGAGATAAGCGCCGGCGTCATCCCCTACGAGGACGGCCTCGCAGACTTGGTCTTCGTCCACGACATCACCGACCGCAAGAAGGCTGAAAAAGCCCTGCGCGAATCCGAGGAGAAGTACCGCATCATCGTCGACCACAGCCTCGTGGGCATCCTCATCCACCAAGACCTCAAGATGGTGTTCGTCAACGAGGAAGGCGCCAAGATGCTCGGCTACACCGCCAAGGAATTGACGGGAAAGGGCCTTGACGCCATCCTCCCCACCAGGGAATTCGCGCGCATCAAGAAGCTCGCCGCCGCCCGCTACGAGGGGAAGCCCGCGGGCCCCGACCGCTACGAGGTCGCAGCCCTCAAAAAGAACGGCACCGAACTCAAGCTCCTCATCCACGTCAACCGCATCATGTACGGGGGGCGGCCGGCGGGCCACGTCGCCGCCATCGACATCACCGACCGAAAGCGGGCCGAAGAGCTCTGCCAACTCCAAATAGAGGAACTGCGAAAGATAGACCGCATGAAAGACGAGTTCCTCTCCATCGCAAGCCACGAGCTGAAGACACCGCTCATCCCCATCGAAGGCTACCTCGACCTGCTCAAGGCGGGCCGCTTCGGCGACCTCTCCAAAAAGCAGGCAGGCATCGTCGAAAAAATCATGGCCAAGGAAGCCCACCTCAAGACTCTCATCAACGACCTGCTCGACTTCAACAAATTGCAGACGGGACGGATGGTGTTCGCCATGGAGGAGACCGACCTCGGCGACCTCATAGGCGACGTCGTCGCCGAACAGGGATTCACGGCAAAAAAGAAGGACGTCGCCCTCACAAAGCGAATCCAGCGAAACCTGCCCACGCTGCGCGCCGACCCCCTCAGGCTGCGGCAGGTCCTCGACAACCTCATAAGCAACGCCATCAAGTTCAGCCCGCAGGGAAGCGCGGTCACCGTCAGGGCACGTAGGAAAGAGGACCACGTGCTCGTCTCGGTCGAAGACTCGGGCATCGGCATCTCCCCCGAGCAGACAGAGAGGATATTCGACGTCTTCTACCAGGCAGACAGCTCGCCCGCCCGCCAGTACGAGGGCACCGGCCTGGGACTCGCCATCTGTCGAAAAATCATCGAATACCACGGCGGCAGGATATGGGTAAAATCCGAACCCGGCGAGGGCAGCACCTTCCACTTCACCTTATATATCTAGATGCATGTAATACATACCACGGCTTTGGGGGACATACAAAAAATGACCGATACCATCCTCGTCGTCGACGACGACGAAGACACCATCGAACTCATCTCCATGATACTGGGCGACGCAGGCTACCGCGTCGACACCGCCACGGGAGGCAAGCAGGCGCTCGACAAGCTCGAGAAGTCGATTCCCGACCTCGTCCTCCTCGACCTCATGATGCCCGGCATGGACGGCTGGACGACACTCGCCCGGATGAAGGAGCAGGGCATCGCCCAGAAGACGAAGGTCTGCATCTTCACCGTCAAGGAGGGTCCCGGCACCGAGATATTCGGCCTGCAGGACGTCGTCGACGACTACATCCAAAAGCTCGTCGGCCGCGAGGAGTTCCTCGCCCGCGTCCGGGACGCCCTCAACAATAAAGACTAGACACCCCTGTCGGCATGGAGGACGGCGCCGCGGTTGTCTGCCGACGCCGTCCAGTGGCGGACACCCATCATCCCTCGCCCCGCGAGGAGTCCGCCGAGGCGCTCCTCGACGCCGGCAACCCTGTCTTCTGCGACGACGCCGTACATCGTCGGCCCCCACGAGCTCTGCCCGATGCCCACGCAACCCGCTTGCCGAAGGGCCTGCGCGACGCGGGAAAGCTCTGGGTGGGAGAAACGCCCCCCCTGCACGAAGCCGAACGCATCCGCGACGATGGCGTCGAGGCGACAGACAGCATCCCCGAAGGATGCGAGGTCGCTTTCTGCGAGCGCGGGCAGCAGCTCATCCTCCACGAGCGTGCGCCCCCTGCGAACAAGCGATGCCCGAGGCGAGAGCTCGGAGAAGAGCTGCTTCTCCCGAGCGCCCGCAGGCCCTGGCGCGAGGTCGGGGGATGCGAGGATGAATCGCCAGTCGGCGGGGAAGGGGTGCCGTTGAGCCGATTCGCCGAGGCCCGGATCGTAGACGAACCCCCCCTTCTCAAAGACCGCTGCCCCCACAAGGGACCGTCGACCGCGCCCCTGCAGGCGGGCCATGTCGGCGACGGAGAGCTCGAAGCCGTGCAGACGGGCGCTAAGCTGCGCTGCCGCGAGCGCGAGCTGCGTGCCCGAACCCAGGCCGCGGTGGGGGGGAATGGCCTCTTCGACCGAAAACGATGCCTTTGGAGCCGGCAACGCCAGGGCGGCACAGAAGCCTTCGACGAGCCCGGCAAGCCTTCCGCTATCAGGTCCCGTCACGCGAAACGAATCGGTGGGGGAGGCAGCGATGCGATAGCGCGGCCGGCTGAGCGCGATGCCGACGCCCCCGTAGCGCGGTGCGTCCCCTGCGGGGGGGAAGATGCCCAGGTGCAGGCGCGCAGGTGTTTCTAGCTTGATCATCGTCGACGTCGGGGGCTATTGACGTCTTCATGGGACTCGGGCTAAAAAAATCCGATCGGCCCGCCTGAAGGGGCAATCGCGGCTCCCTAGACCAGCCGCACAGTGTCGAGGTTCTGCAGGGCAGTCGCCTCGAATCCGAACATGTCGTGGAGCGTGGAGGCGAGGTTGATGCAGTTGCTCTCCTCGCCGTGGACGATGATACCCCGCTTGGGCTTGGGGTTTATCTTTTTCGCGTAGCCGAGGAGCTGGCGGCGGTCGGCGTGGCCGGAAAAGCCGTCGATGGTGACGACGTTCATCTTGATGGCGAGCTCGCGGGTCTTGCCGTTGTCGTCGATGACGACCTTCTTGAGGCCGTTCTGGATGCGCCTGCCGAGGCTGCCTTCGGCCTGGTATCCGACGAAGCCGATGGTGTTCTTCTCGTCGCCGCAGAACTTGCGGAAGTATTCGACGCTGGGGCCGCCGGTCATCATGCCGCTCGTTGCCAGGATGATGGCAGGCGTGTCGCTTTCCACGATCTGCTGCCGTTGGTCGCGGCCCTTGACCTTCTCGAAGGCGTCGACGAGGAAGGGATTGTAGCCGTTGAAGACGCGGTGCTTTATCTGGTTCTTCAGGTATTCTGGATAGCTCGAATGGATGGCCGTCGCCTCCCAGATCATGCCGTCAAGGTAGACGGGGACGTCGACGTCGCCGTAGCGGTAGTAGTTCTCGAGCACCATCATGACCTCCTGGCTTCGGCCGACGGAGAAGACTGGGACGAGCATCTTGCCGCCGACGTGGACGGTGTCCTTGATGGTCTTCAAGAGCAGCTTCTCGGCGTCGCGGCGGGGCGGCTGGGTGCTGTAGCGCCCGCCGTAGGTCGCCTCCATGATGAGGGTCTCGACGCGGGGGAACGAGAAGTGGGCAGGCTCAAGAAGACGGGTGTCGCCGAACTTGAGGTCGCCGGTGTAGACGATGTTGTGCAGGCCTTCGCCGACGTGCAGGTGGACGACGCTCGAGCCGAGTATGTGGCCGGCGTTATAGAGCGTCAAGCGCATGTCGGGTGTGATGTCTGCGACTTCGTCGTAGTCGAGGGTGATGGTGTGCTTGACGAGCTCGCGTATCTCCTTGCTGCCGAAGGGGAGCTCGCGGTCCTCGCGGACGCCTATCTCGACTGCATCCAGTTGCAGGAGCGCCATGAGGTCGCGGGTGGGCTCCGTGCAGTAGACGGGACCCTCGTAGCCGTACTTGTACAAATAGGGAAGGAACCCGCAGTGGTCGAGGTGGGCGTGGCTGACGATGACGGCGTCGAGCTGGTTGATGGCCATGTCGACGGCCCGCAGGTCGGGGAACCGGCTGTTGTCGTCGGCGGCGACGTTGATGCCGCAGTCGAGCATGACGTTGCTCTCGGGCGTCTGCAGGAGGAAGGCGGAGCGGCCCACCTGGCGGGCGCCGCCGAGCGGCGTCAGCCGGACCCAGTCGCATTCTGCGTCGGGCTTGCGGTAGATCTTCTTGCCTATCTTCTGCAGTATCTTCTTGCGGTCGGCGGAGTCGCCGTAGAGCGTCTTTCTGATGGAGCGGACCGTATCCGACTGGATGGGCGGCTTTCGGAGCAGTTTCGGGTGCCAGCCCGTCTGGATGGTTATCTCGTCGAGGGTGCTCCCGTGCTTGCCGATGACGAGGCCGAGCTTTTCCGCCTCGATCCGGACCTCCGAGAACTCGGGGTCGAACTCGATGTCGGTGATGTCGGCCTCTTCTGGGACGATGCTTCGGATCTTCTTTTCGGCCTCGACCGGGTCGCTGAGCCTGGCGGGCGACGTCCGGAGCACCACGCGCTTTTTGAGCTGCGTGGCGAGCTGGCGGACTTCGTGGTTGTTTTTCGTGTAGTGGGCGATGTCTGACGTGTAGACGATGACCTTGGGACCCTCGACGTCGACCTTCGAGATGCGGTCCTCGGGGTCGTTGTCGTCGATGATGCGCTTGATGTCTTTGAATTCCATCGTTCAGTGTATGCGTATCGTTTGAAACGGATGTGTGCAGAGATATCTGACTCAAAATGCCTGTCGTATCTAATGGGGTGCTAGCGAGTGATGCGTCATGGAATCGACGCACGAATATGGGAAAAGGTAAAGAAACGTCAACGGTTAGTTGCCGTCCTTTTTGGCGAGCGCGGCGATCTCCTCGTCGGTGTACTCGCGAAAGCCGTCTGCTCCGACGGTGACGAGCGCCATGCCGTCGCCGGTCGCCGAATCGCGGGCCATCGCAGAGGAGAGCGCCTTGAGGGCGAGGGGGACGTTCTCCTCGAGCGGTTTCTCGCCGTCGTAGCGGCTCTCCAAAACGCCGTAGGCGACGGGAGACCCGCTGCCCGAGGCCGCCATGTCTTCTTCGATGAGGCCTCCCACGGGGTCGAGGGTGAACAGCTTGGCGCCGTGCTTTTCCGTGTAGCCCCCGATGAGGAGCTGCACGAGGTAGGGAAAGTACTTGCTGCCCTGCAGGATGTTGGCCATGAGCGTCGCCATGGCCTCCGCGCTCATCGGCTCGCGGTTGTTCATTTCATATAGCTGCGCTTCGGCCTGCATGAGCCGCATCAACGACTCGGCGTCGCCGACGCTGCCTGCCACCGTCGCAGCCACGTACTCGTTGAGCTTGAATGTCTTTTTGGCCTTCTTGCTGGCGATGAAGCTCCCCCAGCTGGCCCGTTTGTCAGCGGCGAACACTACGCCGTCCTTGCACGTCAAACCAATCGTCGTCGTGCCCTTGAGAACCTTGTCGTCCAAATAAAACACCTCAAAAAACAGAGAAGTACAGGAAACATAAAGAACGTATGAGTATAAAAAGGGCACGGTTTCTCATGATTTCGTTTTGTTGTC
>CAYUFO010000048.1:0-9923 GCA_964443985.1 uncultured archaeon
GCTGGAAGACATCCACGCCTGCATGGTCGCCCGAAAGAACCTCGAAGGCATCACCCCGCTATCTGATGACTTCAAACGCGAAGTCACCCAGGTATGGGAAGTACTGCAAAGCACCATGAACGACTTATTCGACATCATCAGCCACTACGGCGAATTCGGACTCGACAAGATCTACTACGAATTAGGCGACTTCGACGTCCTCTTCTACATCCTGCCGGGCAGCGACAACGCCCTCGTCGCCGTCGTACCCGCGCTGGCCAACCGCGGACTACTCGAAGTCGAACTCGAAAACGCCCGCCGCCGAATCAAAGCCATCATCGACGAACCAAACTGAATCCCCCCCACAACCCCCTCCACGATGATCTCTGAGCACGAAAAACACGCCATCATCGACTGCGCCAAACGATACAACCTCCAAAGCATCCTCCTCTTCGGCTCGGCAACCCACCAAACAGGCTCCCCCAACGACATCATCACCACAGAAACCGCCACACGACTCCACGAATACCTCGCCTTCCGCCACTACGCCAACCAATGAACCCCAACACCCAAAACGACTTCACAGCCGCCGTCGCCGTCAGCCGCCAATGGAACGCAAAAAAAGCAGGAAGAGAAGTCGCCAATAAAGCACTACAACAACTCAACGGCAAACCACCCACATTCGTCCTCCTCTTCGCCACCATCCACTACGAAAAACACGGCGGCTTCCAAGCCCTACTCGACGGCATCTGGGACATACTACCCAAACACACCAAACTCGCAGGCGGCACCATACCCGGATTCATCACCGCCGAAGGCTGCTACACCCGAGGCGCAACAATGATGGCCGTCAGCCACCCCCACATGGACATCGCACTAGCAGCAGGACACAACACAAAACGGGAACCAAAAAAAGCAGCAAATGATTGTTCAAAATCCATCAAGAAACAATTGAAAAAATCTAGATACAGGAATTCCTATCTCTTAGAAGTGGTATCTGGTGCGACAATACCAAGAATTCCGGGTATACCTTTCAAAAGAGTAATTAGGAGTGGCCATATCGGACGATTCATGACGATAGGCTCTACATTGTTCACCATGTTTCTCCAGCGAGGGGTTGGTAGAGAATCTGAAATACTCGATCAACTCATCCAAGATCTCCCAGACTTCACAATGATTGGGGTATCCTCTATTGATGATAATAATCTCATTTCGAATTATCAATTCCATAATCATCAAGTCCTAACAAATAGCATCGTCGCTGTTGCTATCAAGACCAATCTTAACGTCGGCCTTAATACAACATATGGTATGCACAAATCGACTGTTTCCTTCCCTGTCACTTCAACTGGTACCTTTGGCTGCTCCATTCGGAAAATAGAAGGTCGTCCGGCAACTGATGAATTCCTGAAACGTATGGGCTGGATTGAAGCAGATTTAGATGAAAAAATTTACCGCAGGAGCTTATTTGTACCTATTGGCTATGAAAAAAGCAACATCTTTCTTGGCGCAGTCATGGCTTTCTTTTATGGTAACGACATTGTCTGCACAAGGGACATCCACGCGGGTGATGTGGCTGTTTACAATACAAGTGGGAGAGAGTTAATCGAATCGGTTGATAACAACCTCAAGGAGTTCGAAGATCAAGAAACTGTTGTCTCCCTCATTGTGGCTTGCACGGCACGACTAGAAACTCTCGGAAATCACGTTTTTGATATTCGCAAAAGGTTAATGTCTTTCTTTGGCTCCACACCCTTCTTACTCGTGTATGCTGGGGGAGAGCAGGGCTATTCACCGAAAAAGGGCGGAGGACATTATAGTGAAAGTTTCAATGTTACAACCTTCTCACGATGACTCAGTATACAATAAAAAACTACGATTCAAACTACGATGAAAAACTTGTTTCACTATTCTACCGTTCCCTTTTTGTAGCGAGAAATGAGTTTGAGTATATCCGGGGAACCCCCCGCTGGAGCGATCGATATTCCAATGATGATTCTTCGGTCATCAATATAGCGTTCAAAGACAAGCAACCAATAGCAACTCTCGGCGCCCTGACCTATGAAGGGCTCTGTGGAGATGAAACCTGTCGTATAGGGACCTTTTTAGATAACAGTCTGGCACCGCAAGAAGAGCAAAATCGTGAATTAGTATTTGGCATGCTATTCGATTCTCTGGAAAAGGAATTACAAGAAAAAGGTATTTCGGTTCTTGCTGGATGGGATTACCTTGAGAACTCAAAACGGGATAGTGCTTTTTTTCAAGGGAGGGGATATCACCCTCGGAAGAATGTCAATTGGTTTCCCAGCAGCATTAACTTCAAGAAATATCCCGAAGCTTGGAATAACACAGAACCTGAATGGCAAGATATGTTGTCTGAGATGAGCCAACAGCATAATGAAATAGCATCAGCGCTTGAATCCATAGGGGGGGTGTCCATCCGACCGATGAGTGCTGGAGATGTGTCGTCTGTCAAGGATTTATACTCTTTTCATTCATCTGAAATGGAACTTGGGCACTCTCCCGATTCAATTCAGAACATAATCCACTCAGATAACTATACAACCTACGTGCTTCTTTCTGATCAAAAAATTATTGGTGCTTCGACTTTCTTTTCATCATCATGGGGTGGTTGGATGTTTGGCCGGCCCCTCCTTGACTCCCAACATTGGGTGTTTAAAGGAATAACCAGCGAGCAACTCACTCTTAAAGAAGGATATCGTGCTGGTGACGAAGGGAAAAAACTCCTATTTGAAATGCTACGTACCAATCCCCAAAACCATGTGGTGACTAATGATTATCATTTCCTTGCGGACTTTTTTGATAAACAACTCTATTGGAAAGAAAACCTTTATACAGGGATAGGATGTGTCGAGCCTGAGTTCGATTATGGTGTCATCTATGCGAAATCATTGGATGGAAACACACGTCCATCAAAAAAGAAAGCCTGGTTCATTCCCCCAAGTCATGTGGTCGAGCCAACACCTGTTACTTCATAGCTTCATACAAGGCATCAATGACGTGTTTAGTGCCGCCTGAACTGCACTGGTTTATGAATGTCTTACAGAACGTGCATCCCGTTACAAGATTGGTTCCCTCTGGCGTATTTTCCGCAATTCTTTTGGCCATCGTCTTTGCCTCAAGAGCATAGCTTCCCTTCAATGAACCTCCCCCTCCACAGCAAGGTGAGAGTTTCGGGTCCTCGGATAATCTTTTAACTGGTTTCTCAGATACCGCTTCAAGGAGGGCTCGTGGTGAGGCTGTGATTGAGTTGTGGCGGACGAGGTGGCAGGGATCATGGTAAGTGAATGTTCCGCCCTTTTTTAGTTTGAGTTTTTTTAGTCTTGGTTGGATGAAGTCCGTGATGAATTCGACATTTTTTGCATGAATGTGTTTTAGGTAGTTATAGCAGTTGGCGCAGAGGACAACGATTTTTTGATTCCCGAACACATCTTTTTTCGAGAATAAATCCGAGATATCTGTCTCGGTATATCCATACGCTGATAACCCCCCATAGCAACAGATATTAACTGTCTGAAATTGAATCCCAAGCTTTGAAAGAATTTTTTCAGTCTTCTCGAGCAGATGTGGATCTTCGAACGTGGCAACACATCCTGGGAATAGAATTATGTCTACCTTTTTTTCTAGTTCCACTACAGTGGGCATATCCTCGCCATACGGGTTTCCTTTTTCAAGGTATCGTTTAATCATTCCGGATGGGTAGGCTGATTTCACGTCATACTTTCGTCTTTCTTTTTCAGACATCTCTTTTCTAGTTGTAGACCTGAAATCCTCCACAATGGCTCCAACATCAATCCCGTGTGGGCAGGTCACTTCACATCTCCTGCAATGGGTGCAGCGATTAAGAAATTTAGCTATGTCTTCTGGTTTCACTCTTCCCTGCAGCGCTTCGTTGACGAACTCAATACGTGCACGTGGGGAGTCAAATTCCATTTGGGAAACTTCATACACTGGACATGTTCCTCGACAGAAATTACAGCGAAAACTCAGGCAAAGGTTGATGCCAAGCATGCTTTTATCACTGAGCTTCATAATGCATCGCCCAATTTCCCCGGGTTCATAGTCCCGTTTGGATCCAGTGCTTTCTTTATCTTTTTGATAGTCTTCAAATGGCTCTTATCAAGTTCTTCTTCAACATGGGGCAACAAACGCATTCCGATGCCGTGGGCGAATGAGAGGGACCCATCCAATGAGAGAATGAGTTTTTTCACGTCTTTGAAGAACCTATTGTGAATTGTTGACTTCTTCAGTGGCACGAGAAAATCAATACCTATGGTGCTCATGGATGAATAGATGTCAAAATCGAGAAGGTCTATCTCTGGATGCTTTTTTACGACTTCATGAATACCTCTCTGGAATTCCATTATTCTTGTTGGTGGGATAGCAATATCGAGCGTCATGCCTCCTTTGTCTTCCAATGAAGATCCTAAAACTTCTACTGCCTCTCGAAATGTGTCGTGAAAGCCGCTAAATCTCTTCTCATAGTATGTCTCATCGATGAATACCTGGCCTGGTGTTCTGGAAACAATGGATTTCGAGAGCTTGATTTTTTCATCAACGATGAAAGTAGATCCCTCAAATCCTATTGTGAGGATGCTTGGGCAGCCTGATTTTTTCGCGATGGTTTTTACTAATATCCTATAAAGACTTTTTCTTTCATGGGATGGCATGAATCTCTCTATGAAAGTCTTCAGGGATGTTACTGGCTCGTCTCTGACCCTCTTTCCATTAATTGAATTAGCAATCTCTTTAAGGTACTGGTTTGTATCTGTCGCATATCGCAGGAAACTTAGTTCAGCGAAGTCAAAGAATTCCGGTTCGAGATTTGAAGCTATCTGTTTGGCTGCATTCAGTCCGTCTGACAGCGATGGAAATAGGAAGAATATGAATTTTCTCGATTGTGGTTTTGGAATGATGCGCAGCGTGGCTTCGGTAATCACTCCAAGTGTTCCTTCACTCCCGATGAGAAGGCTAGGTAATCCATAGCCCATTGATGTCTTAAAATGGGGTCTCGTTCTAACAATTTCGCCGGTTGGAAGCACAACTTCTATTCCAAGAAGGAGATTTGAAATTGAGCGATAAGACGCACTTCTTATCCCGTATGCATTGGTTGCGATAGATCCCCCAATCGTCGCACTCTGCTGTGTCGTGATTTCATGGGGAAACAAGTATCCTGCCTCATCAACGATATCGCTTATTGCTACTAAAACAGCTCCTCCTCCGCATTTTACATACTGCTCCTCAGCATTGACTTCTATATGGTTTATTCCTTTCAAATCAAGAACGATTCCTCCCTTTACCGGGCTGTTTGCGCCCGTAAAGTCGGTGCCTCCTCCCCAGGGCACGATGGGGGTTTTGTGTTTGTTGGCTAGTTTGACTATTCTTGAGACTTCTTCGGTTGTTTTCGGCTGGACGACGAAGTCGGCGATGAAGTGGGGGGGCTTTATCCGGTATTCGACGACGTTGCCCCACCGGTAGGCGAGGCGTTCGGGCAGGCCGTCGAATACGCGATTGATGCCAACAATGGCTTCAAGGCCTTTTTTTATCTCAGCCTTATTCATGCTGCTTAAATATATGTCTCTGGATAAAAGACATAACTGGTGTTGGTATGTTTTCAGAGCTCAAAGTACTGGTTTTGCCAAAATCCAAGGCCAAAATCAAGAATGTCAATGATTATGTTTCTAATTTGGAAAATCCTCAAATAATGCTGGTTTTTTCTAGTTTGCATGATGAGATAATCTCGGCAAATTTCTTTAGTTCTCTCATCGAAGAATCATCTCTCCCCTTCATGGGGGTACGCTCTTCTGGTGTCATCTCAAGTGAAGGATTTTCCGAAGATTCGGTAGCTGTTGCTGTGTTGTGTGGTGATATTTCGTACAAGCTCGTAGTTGAAAAACTCGACTATGATAATATTCAGGAAACCACACAGGCAGTTCTAAGAAGATTGTCTGGAGGCGATGCATGTATTGTTCTTTCAGCAAGCAACATTCGAAAGTGCCTGAAAGTTAATGACGTTTTGCGCGAAACACACCACGCCTTCCCAAAAATGGTCCTTTGGGGTGGTGCTTCTGTTTCACCTCATGTCGTCGTAACCAGGGAAGGCATATTCGAGGACACGATTGCATTTTTAGAGATTAACGGTGTAACTGCAGACTTCCATATGGGTGCGGGATTCACCTTCAAAGAAGGATCGAAGGAGTACAAAATTACTCGCTGTGATTCAAATCATGTCTATGAAATCGATGGGGAAAAAGCGCCTGAAGAATACTCTCGCCTACAGCACATGCGTCCCTATATGCTGAATACTATCAGCAACATCGTCACCCGACATGACGTTACAAAAACCTATGAAAAACTCTCTCACGTCAATAAAAACATGAGTGAATCAATCTTGCGGACAATTGCAAAATTCCTCGGCGTAAAACACCCAAACGGGGTAATCGAGGCTTGGAGCATCAACTATATTGACGATGACTTCCTGCAACCGTCTGTCTACCTTCCAGAAGGCACTCCTTTGAAGTGGGTGGAGTCGACACCACACAGTCAACAAGCGGTCTATGATCTCGTTGTTGAGAGATTTCAGGCATCAAAGGGAGTACTAGTCAGTTCGTGTCTCCTCCGGCAATTCTACATCAACTTCGAATATGATAAAGTATGGGAAAAAATAGCGCAGCTCTCCCGCCCTTTTTTGATTATCTATTTGGCGGGAGAAATCGGCGCCTATCCCGGAGAGGAGACTGACGCGATTCACCACAGCTGCAGCATCCAGGTGCTGGGAGTAGGCTGACATGTTGTCCGACCTAAAGATTCTGGTTCTCTCAAAGGACGAGGTTGCCGTCAAAAAGATCAATGATTTTATCGCCCGGTGTGGTAGTCCTCAATTGGCGTTGATTCATAGTTCCCTTCATGATGATGAGGCTGCTTCTCTGTTTTATCGGCAGTGTGTTGATTCGATTTCTCTTCCCTTTATTGGTTTGCGGGTGTCTGATACGCTCACCAATGAGGGTTTGTTCGAGGATGCCGTCGTCGTGGGCGTGCTTTGCGGGGATTTTTCTGTAAAACTTGGACATCATGAGATGGATATTCAGAACTCTGGGGGAATGATACGGGATATGTCTTCTAAATTGGTCGATGGGGAGATGTGTTTTGTCCTTTTTCCTCTTGTGTACTCTCACAATGCCTGGATTGATGCTGTTTTTCGTGGAATCCAAAAGGAGCATCCCAATATGCAATTTATTGGTGCTACCTCTACTCCTGAACCCATTGTTTTTTCCAATCAAGGAGTGTTCACATCTGAATGTATTTTTGCCCTTATTGATGGAATATCCTCATCTTTTCACTTTCACTCAGGGATAAGCTACAAAAGTTATTCTGAAGCGTATACTGTGACAAAATCTGAGGATTATTGCATTAACCAACTCGATGGTGAAAATGCTGTTATCAAGTATTGCGCTCATAAGGGGATTAAGCCCTACTTCTTCAATATGCTGCTGGGGCAAGTTAGTAAACCTTTTTTTGTTATGGTTATGGGGGGTCTTGCAAAGGCAAATGAATTGACATTTAAAACAATCATTAAAAGCACGACTGAAATTCTTGGAAGAAACCAAAGAGATGTTGTAGAACCTCTAATGATGATACATTTTGATCAGGATAGTGGCAGCATCCTATCCCAGTCATATGTTCCTGTGGGGACGGTGCTTCGGTGGATTCGGCCGAAGCCGGAGGGGCTGGTTGAGGCCTACGACCGGTTGCGGGAGGAAACGTTGGATGCAAAGGGTGTGTTGGGTTTCGCTTGTTCGTATCGGATTTTCTGGAAGAACTTCAAAACCGACGAACTGGTTGAGAAGGCGAAGCAGTTTCGGGTCCCCTTTATCATTTCGCATGGATTCGGGGAGCTTGGCACCTGGATTCCCTACGACGGCGTGTCGAATCTCCAACATGGGGGTGTGGTGTTGGCGGTGGGTCTTCGGTAGGTTGGCTTAGAGTATGCCTGTTTGTGTGTAGAGGAGTAGTCCGATGAGGGTGATGGTTGCGCCGATGAGGGCTTTTTTGATGCGGTGGGGTGGGCAGAGGGGGAGCACTGTAAACGCACCCGGCACTAAGGTGTCGGGCGTTTACGGGCGAACCAGAATGCTCCCGTTTATTCTCCGACTATAGTCGGAGGTTTCTGGTTCGCATCCGTAAAGTTTTATGGGGGAAAGCATAGTATATAAATGTTGCGTATTCTCTGCATCCCATCCCCCGTGTGTTCACAACCGTTCGAGGAGGTCTTTCACATCCGTGTGGGTGACGGTGCAGCCGTTGTGGGTGGATTGTCCCCGTTGTCCGCCGTAGATGGCGACATAGGCGGCGGCGGGCTCATAGGCCTCGATGAAAGCACGCAGGCTTCGGTCAATGTGTGGTGGGCCGGTCTGCAGTTTCGCCTCTACGGGTATGACGCTGTCGTCTTTTTCGATGATGAAGTCGACTTCGGCCTTGGCCTTCGTCCGCCAATATCTCGGCGTGTATCCCTTTTTGAGGAGTTCGGCGTAGACGTAGTTTTCGAATACGTGGCCGTCCGGCTCGCCAGTCTGGGTTTTCGCCAGCTGGTTTCTGAGTCCCGTGTCGAGGAAGTACAGCTTGGGTTGCTTGGTGATCTCCTTGTTCTTGTTTTGAAAGTAGGGGGTGGCCCGCCGTATAACATAGCTTTTTTCCATGGCATCGAGGTATTTCTTCACGGTTTGAAACGACATTCCGAGGATCCGGGAGACGGTGTCATAGGAGAGGATGGTGCCGACGTTCACGGCAAGATACCGTGCGAAAGATTCCAGGGCCAGCGTGTCTTGTATGGAGAAAATCCTAGCGACGTCTTTGAGGATCAGGGTCTGCGCGAGGTCGTCGAGGAGCAGGTGTTTCGATTCCGGGTCGTCGGTGGTCACGACCTTGGGGTAGCCGCCGTAGGTGAGATGCTCCCAGACATGGCGACGGATGATTGTGTCGGTCGATTCCTTTTGTCTGCGCGCCCTGAAGAACTCTGGCAGGGAGAAGGGCCTGAGGGTGATGATGGAGACTCTCCCCACAATGTAGGAGAGGACCTCTTTGCCGAGCAATGTTTCCGAAGACGAGGTAATCCATATTTTTTTTCCCGTGTCGGCGAGGTATTTGAGCTTGGGTCCGGCGTCCTTGCAATAGTGGACTTCGTCGAGTATCGTGACGTCGAAGCCCTCGATGTATTGTTTTTGGAATTTTTTTATGTCTGCCTCGAAGATGTCTCGCGCGTCCGGGTCGTCGAATAGGACATACGATGCGTTACGGTGTTTCGCCTGTTCTTTGAGGAATGTTGTTTTGCCGGCCTGCCTTGCTCCCACGACTGCGACGATGTTGTAGAGGTCGGTTGATTTTTTAAACCGTTGGGTTATGTCTCGGGGAACGTACATGGTGGGTTATTGGGAGTTTATTTATAAAAAACTTACTATAATTGAACTGGAGTTGCATTTTAGTACGACTATTATTGAACTTCAGTTTAGGAAAAGTTTTCCCGTCGTTCCCCCCTCTTCAGAAACGCTTCACACCAACGATACGCACATACAGCATTTTCGCAGCCACATAGCCCAAAAGGCAGCCCCCCACCACGTCGGAAAGATGGTGGTGGACGAGCGTCACCCGCGAAAAGATGATGGGAAGCCCCAACGCCCACACGAGGGCGCCGTGGATGCCTGCGAGCATATAGGTCGCAGCGATGGCGACAGTGCTCGCCGAGTGGCCGCTGGGAAACGAGCTGCTCGCCCCGAAGTCGAGGATCGCCTCCATAAGTTCGTCGCCGATGGGCACGCGAGGCAAGCCGATTAACTCATTTCGAAAAGGGTCGGCTTGCCTGCGTGTAAAAAATTCGGTGGTGTCATTGCCTATAATTTAACCGAATTTTTTCACATGGCCTGCGGTGG
>CAYUFO010000049.1:0-8261 GCA_964443985.1 uncultured archaeon
GAGGTTGGTGAGTTGGCTTCCGTCGCCTGCGAAGTAGGCAGCTGTTACGGTGCCGCTAAACGAGGCGTCGCCCCAGCAGGCGAGGCCGTCGTAGAGCGTGAGGCCGCCGAGGCTGTCGAAGCCGCTTCCCCCGGCACCGATGTTGACGAGCGCGTTGCCGCCCATGTCGAGGGCGCCGCTCATCGTGTCGCCGGACTCGTTGACGTAGACGTCGTCGGGGATGGAGGTCGTCGTAGTCGAAGATGACGTGGAGGTAGAGGAGGATGTCGTCGAAGTTGACGTCGTGGGGGTCGTTGTCGTCGTGGAGGAAGACGTAGTCGTCGTTGTGCCTTCGATGTCGTATTCGATGTGGGGGCGGCGACTGAGGGTGTTTTCGTTTCCGCTTCGGATGACGCTGTAGTCGCCGTCGGCGAGCTGGCCCTCGTTGAGCTTGAAGAGCGCCGCGATGCAGTCGGCGTCGCCGAGGGCGTCGACGGCCGTCTGGAGCTCGGCGGTGACGTCGATGCTGTATCGAGTGTTGCCGGTCCAAGGGGAATGGTCTTCTGAGGTGTAGGAGAGGAATGATTCGAGGGAGCCGCAGGTGTCCCAGTCCTCGATGGCGGGGCTGTCGGGATTGCATGAGGGGTTGGCGCAGAAGCCGACGTAGAGGGGGGATTGGTCTGAGTCGCCGTGGTGGTAGGTCGTGTAGGTCGTCAGGTTGAGGGTGGCCGAGGACAGGGTTTGTCCCTTGAGTTCGGAAACGTTGAAGGTGTTGACGCCAATGTACCAGCGGTCCGCGTAGTAGCCGACGTAGTTGGCGGGGTGACCGTAGAAGAGATAGGTTGAGCAGAAAGGTTCGTCAAAGCAGACGATGTAGCCGTTGACGCCCCCCGATACGTTGATGACGGTGGTGTTGAAGCCTATTTGTATGTATTCACCGCTTGTGATGCCTTCGGGGAAGTCGAAGGTGAGGGTGGTTTGTTGGTTGGAGAGCGAGAAGGATGTTTTTGACGCGATGATGCTGTCTGAGGTTTCGATGGGGATTTGTGCGAAATGGTTGAGGTCGTTGCTGACCTGGCTTTCAGGGTAGCCGGCGAGATAGGTTTGGTGGATGGCGGGTTTGTCGCAGGAATAATAGCTTGTGCCCGAGAGGGTGGTGGTGGTTTCCGGGGTGTAGGAGAGGAGTCCGATGCCGTCGGTGCTGGTTGGCTGTTCCTCGGGGGCTGAAAGGAGGGCTGTCTGGGCGACGGCGGCGGTGTAGGCGCATCCCCTGACGTCTTTCCAGAAGGCGTCGTCGACGGAGACCGTGAGTGTGACGCGGGTGTCGTTCACTTTCTCGATGAGGTAGCTGAAGTAGCTTGTGACGTAGTCCTGTCGGGTTATCTCGAAGCCGGGTGGGGTTTGGCTTGCGGTGAGGTGGGCCGCTGTTGCGGAGGTTGCCAGGAGCAGGGTTGCCAGGAGGATGAGGGGGGGTTTCGTTGTCGTGTGCATCGTGTCACCGTAAGGATTTATGTTTCTTTATAGTTATTGTCGTATAAGTCATATAAATACTTATTGTTTCTTTAGAAAAAGGAGATTGCCGCGTTTCCCAAAACAGACGCAGAAGAGAGCTAACTACCTATCTTTTCCCAATAGTAGGAGTGATTCTCGGGGAGCCTTCGGGATTGGGGGATGCGGCTTTCGATTTTGTCGCCGCGGCCGAAGGCAATGGCCGATAGGCGGC
This sequence comes from uncultured archaeon, assembly GCA_964443985.1. Lineage (GTDB taxonomy): Archaea > Altiarchaeota > Altiarchaeia > IMC4 > JBDREA01 > JBDREA01. The sequence continues at coordinate 1,703 of CAYUFO010000049.1, forward strand.
CTTCATGGGTGACGAAAACCGGCCCAGTTAAATGCCCCGTATTGGAGATGTCTCCACCCCGGTAGAGGGCGAGCAGTTCGTGGACATCCACATCGACGATATTCTTTTTCGGGTCCTCGATGAGTTCGGCCGCCTCGAGGGTGGGATGGTAGACGCCGTCGCGGATGGTCCCAATATCCACGCCGAGGCGGTCTACGGGAAAAGAGGGTTCGATTCCCGTGTAGTGGAAATACTTGGCCCCCCGCTTTTCCGTTTTGACGTAGAGGACTCCCACAAGCCGCAACGCCCCCCCGAACTGCTTTTTTGCGAGGGCGTCGAGTTCCTCCCGTTGCGAATCGGTTGCCTGCTCAATCATTTTTCCTGATTCGCGCAGTAAAGTAGGCGAGAGTGCCGTAGTCCTGGGGGAGGACGCGGATGCAGTCGCGGGTCGCCCGGGTCAGGCCACGGTGAAAGTGCCTGGCTGCAGGATGCCTTTCGAGGACGGCATCACCGTGTTCTGCGAGGAGATGCTCGACGACAGCCTCGTTTTCCTGGGTGGCCGTCGTGCATGTCGAGTAGACGAGGACGCCTCCCGGCGCAAGGCAGCGATACGCCGAGTCGATGAGCTTCTTCTGGACGACCGAGATCCGTTCGACGTGGTCGAAGCTCCATGATGCGAGGATGTCGCGGTTGGTGCGGCCCGTGCCGACGCCGCTACAGGGCGCATCGAGGAGGACGCGGTCGAATCGCCCCGCCATTGCTTCCTCGATGCCGATGCCGTCGCAGGTAGTGATGGCAGCATTGGAGACGCCGCAGCGCTGCAGATTGATGACAAGCGCGCGAATACGGCGCGTGTCCTGGTCGTTGGCGACCAAGATGCCGCGGTTCTGCATGCATGCGGCGAGATGCGTGGACTTGCCGCCCGGCGCCGCGCAGACGTCGAGAACGGATTCTCCGGGTTGCGGGTCGGCAACGACGGCCGAAAGCATCGAAGAGGCGTCTTGGACATAATAGTCGCCGCGCTGGTGCTCGGGCCAGTTGAGGTCGTCGTCGTCGACGAAGACGCCCTCAGCGCACCAGGGAACGCCACCCGACACGACGTGGCGGCGGCGCAGGAGTTCGAGGACGTCCTCGCGCGTCGACTTGAGGGTGTTGACGCGAACCGACCACTTGGTGGGCTGGCTCGCCAGGGCATCAAAAAACGATTCGTAGTCGCGGCCGAAGAGCCGGCGATGGTAGTCTTCGAAGTCGGCTGATACCCTCATCGACTACCTATGGCAGAATAAGTCAAATAAAAAGGAGAGTGCTCAACCGGCCTTGGGAGGGCCGCCGCCTGCTCCTCCGAGCATGGACTGCAGCTCAGAGCCCAGCGACTTGAGCTTCTCGGAAAGCGTCTTCTCCTGCTTTTCGAGGACTTTGGAGCGCGTCTCAAGCGTCTCCTTTTCGGCGGAAAGCCCCTCTTCAGCGTCCTTTTTGGAGGTCTCTATGAGGAGCGGCCCCGCCATCCGGTACACCTGGCCCTCCTTGGCTTCGCCAAGCTGCTTTAAGGCGTTGTCGGTGTCGGCATTCGAGATGGCGACCTGCTGCTTTTGCATGGCGACCATCTGCAGCTGATTCTGGAGCGTTTGAAACTGCCCCAGCTTGTCCTGAACGTTCTTGGGGATATCCATTTTCAGTGTGCCACCAGTTTCTCGGAAACCGAGAGGTAGCGTAGATATGTGTTGACGGCCGCGCGCAGCGCGGGAAGGTCGTCGGCGTCAATGGCCACGTGCAGGCCTTCCTCGTCGGCGGACACCGACACGCGGATGCGCGGCTGCTTGTCGGCGGCCTCGACGGCGAGGGCTTCGGCCACGACGCGTGCCGCCTCGGGAGGATAGTCGATGTCGAGGGCGAGGCTATTCATCGGGCCAAGAGCGTCTTCGAACTGGGCGAGCGCTTCTTGAACCAGATGTTTGAGCGCTTCTCGCTGCACTTCGTGCACTTGAGCTTGTGGGCCACGAGCTCCTCGTAGGAGACCTCGGAGCCGCATTCCATACAAGTATACATCGTCTCTATCCTCGCTTCTTACCGGTCTTCGGCGAGAAGGCGCCGCCCGTGAACGTCGCCTGGCAGGAGCGGCACTCCCAGATGCCTGCGTGCGTGCGCTTCACCTTGGGCTTGCCGCACGTCGGGCAGACGGAGGGAGTGGCGCGCTGGCGCTCGATGGCGCCAATCTCGTGGCGGACCTTTCGTCCGATGCGCGGACCGTATCGGCCGACCGAGCCGACCTTCTTGGTGTGGCTGTACATCGTTGGATTGGATACTATGCGATGCCAAACTATATAAGCTGACAGGCTACTTGCCCGTCAGCGTCGGGCGGATCTCGTCACCGAGCTTGTAGGCGAAGTCAATGACTTTGTTGACTTCGTCCAAGGAAAGCGAGGAGAATCCGCCGCCCTTCTGCATGGCGTTGATGGTTTCGCCGGAGGTGGCGACGGTAAGCCGCGCGTCCATGGCGTACTCCTCCTCGATGATGGGGTCGACGACGAGTTTTTCACCGATTTTTGCCACCGTGACGGGCACGGGCGTACAGGTGATGGGGAGCTTTTCGTCGGTCCACTCGCCGCGGACGACCATGCCGTCCTTGACGGGCGGCATCCTCGCGTTGTGCAAGGCGGCCATGGCGGCGAGGCCTGCTGCCGTGATGAGGTCGCCGGCGTTGTTGAGGATGTGTATGTCGATGAAGACTATCCAGACCTTGTTGCCCTCCTCGAACTCGACGAGGAGCTTGCCGGTGTCGATGGCACCCGATTCCCGGATGCCGCGGTCGACGACGCGGGCGAGCTCGATGCTCTCTTCGCGGGGGGGACCGAGCTCGAAGTTGGGGTCGGCGATGGGGCGAAGCTCCACGGACGTCGTCATGACGCCGTCGTTGGGGCGGTCAGAGTAGGGATCGCCGAGGTCGAGGCTGATGCCGACGGCGACGTCGGTCTCGCCGAGCTTGATGCGAGCCGAGCCGTCCGCTTTTTCTTTGGCGAATCCGATGTCGAGGTCGAAGGGCCGCATGTCCTCGAGGCCGCGGCCGTCCAGGCGCTTGCCTTCCTTGACGAGGTTTTTGACGTAGTCGCGGGTGAGGTAGGCTTCGATGTTCATTTTTTGGCCTCCGCAGAAGAGGTGATGCTGTCTTCAAGCGTCTTCTTCTGGATGTCGTAGACCTGCATGGCGCCGTCGACGGCGAGGTCGAGGGCCTTGGAAAACTCCTCGCGGGTGAGGCTGCCGTCCATCTGCAGGAGGACGAGCTCTTTTTTTCGGGGTATGACGGCGACGGGGACGTCGGCTTGCCCGTAGTTGTCCTCGTCCTTGTCGAGGTCGACGACGACTTCGCCGTTTATCTTGCCGGCCGCGCAGCTTGCGACGAGGTCGCGCATGGGTATGCCGGCGTCGGCGAGGGCGAGCGACGCCGTCGTGAGGCCCGCGCAGCGGGTGCCGGCGTCAGCCTGCAGTATCTCGACGAAGACGTCGATGGCGGCGTTGGGGTACTTCTCGACGAGGACGACGTTACTGAGCGCTTCGCTGCTAATCTTTGATATTTCGACGCTGCGGCGGTCGGGGCCGGGGCGCTTTCGGTCGTCCACGGAGAACGGCGCCATGTTGTAGACGCAGCGGACGAGGCCCTTGGTGGGGTCTTGGAGGAATTTCGGGTGGAGCTCGCGGGGGCCGTAGACGGCGGCGAGGACCTTGTTGTTCCCCCATTCGAGGTAGGCCGAGCCGTTGGCGCGGGGGACGGTGCCGACCTCCATGCGGATGTCTCGGAGCTGGTCGGGTTTGCGTCCGGAGAGCCGGACGCCGTCTTTTATCAGTATCTTGTCGGAGTCTGCCATTTTTACGTTTCACCTATCGTGATTGTCAATCGTTTTTTCGTTGTTCGTCGATGAAGGATGCGATGCGGTCGGTGAGGCCCCCGATGTGGGCTTCGGCCTCGATTTTTTTGAGGGCGGCGACCGCGAGGGCCGTGCGCTCCCCCTTCACCCAGACGAGGCCGTTCTGGCCGACGGCTATCTTGCAGCCAGTCTTGTTTCTGAGGAGGTCGAGCATGGACTTCTTCTTGCCGACGACGCGGGGGATGCGCTTGGGGACGATGGAGACGATGAGGCCGTCTTCGAGTTTTCGGGGTTTGATGACGTTGGCATCGTAGACCTCGTTGACGCGGTCGACTTTCGCCGACAGGATGTCGCCGACATCGTAGAACTTGGAGAGGTCGGTGGAGATGGCGTTGTCGGTGCATTCCTCGCCGCGCATGAAGGCGGCGTAGGGACAGTTGATGTCGAGCCGCCAGGCGCCGGGGTGGATGTCGACGACAACGCCGATGACGACGTCTCCCGACTTGGGCAGGTAGGTGCCCTGCATGGGGATGACGCGGATTTCCTGTCCGTCGATGCGGGCCTGTCCCTTGACGGTGGCGTAGAGCTTGTTTGCTTCCTTGACGACGCCGCTGCCGGCGCGCTGGTCATCGGCGAGAAGCTGCCCGGGGATGACCATGTCCTTTGATTTGACCGTGTACATCGTTCACTCAATCCGTTTGAATTCTGCGTCACCGTGGGTGAAGTTGTTGAGCTTGCCGTAGAAGTCGTCTTGGATGCCGGCGGGCATCTCGACGAGGGCGATGAGGTCGCCCTCCGACCACTCCTCCTTTTTGAGGTCGCCGAATTCCCGAAGGAGGCCGTAGGCCTTGCCGGCGTAGCTCGCAGGTATCTTGACGGCGATGGTGACGTTGTCGAACTTGATGGGGATGATGGGAAGCAGGGTCTTGAGGACCTTTTCGACCTGTTCCTGGGCTGACTTGTGGACGTCGATTGAGATGCGGGCCTCGTCGATGGCCTTCTCGATGCGGGCGGGGGGGTGGGGGGTCTTGGTCTGGGGGTTGATGGCGTTTCGCGCGATGATGGCGATGACCTGCTTTTTCCGTTCCTCGGCCATCTTGCGCCGCTGTTCGGTGGTGAGGTGGAGGTCGCCTTTTTTGATGATGGCGGCTGCTGCTTCGACGGGGTCGCTGGTATCGAATACCTCTTCGATGATGTCGTCGCTGGCCCGCTCGCCGGCCGAGGCGTCCTTGAAGACGTCTTCGACGGCGAGGATGTCGGCGACGGGGACGTCTTTGCCGCTCTTGTATTCGAGGGCGAGGTCGGGGTCGACGTATACTTCGAGGGTGTGGCCGTGGCTTTTGAGCCGTACGATGACAGAATCGTCGAGGCTTACCATTTTTGCATTCGTGAAGCAGGCGATGGGGGTGCGTCGTGCATGCCGGGGATTATTTCTTTTCCTCGTCCTTTTCTTCGACTTCCTTTTTCGTCTCTTCTAGTTCGTCGCCGAGGTCCTTGATGGCGGACCCGATTTCGTCGAGTTCGACGCGGGCGAATTTTTTCTCTGCTTCGATGGTGATCATGTCGATGTGTTCTTTTTGGAGTTTTCCTTCGCTGACGGCGCCGAGGCCGAGAAGCGCGGTTTCGATGCCCTTCTCGCGGGTGAAATCTTTTTTGTAGCGCTCCTCGAATATCTTCTCGACGTCGCGTTTTCCCATGCCGATGGCGGCGGCGTGGTATTCGGTGAAGGCGCCGCTGGGGTCGGTCTCGAAGAGCCGGGGGGTGTCTTCGTTGACGCCGGCGAGGAGGAGCGCGGTGCCGAAGGGGCGGGCGCCGCCGTACTGGGTGTAGGCCTGCTTGATGTCGCAGAGGTCCTTGGTGAGGCTCCACACGCCGATGGCCTCGTTGTAGGCGAGGCGGTTTCTCTGGGCGCGGACGCGTGCGTCCTCGATGAGCCGTCGGGCGTCGGCGACGAGGCCGCTGGTCGCGACGGCGATGTGCCCGTCTATCTGGAATATCTTTTCGATGCTGGATTTGACGATGAGGTTGCCTGCGATGTTCTTGTCGACGGCTAAGAGGACGCCGCCCTTGTAGGTGACGCCGACCGCCGTGGTGCCTCGTTTGACTGCTTCCCGGGCGTATTCGACTTGGAAGAGTCGGCCGTCGGGGGAAAATACCGTGATGGCGCGGTCGTAGGCCGCGGGTCCTTGGGGATACATTTTCGCTTGAGGGTTTATCTCGAATCGATGAAAAATTCGTTGGATTGTTGTCGCGTAAACAGGTATGTATAACGAGTTGCCTATATAAATAGGCTCGGTCTTTGGAGGCCCGACTGGTTACCTGAAGAGTTTTCTGGCGACGGCGAGTCGTTCTGCGACGTCCTTGGTGTCGGCTTCCTCGTGGACGCGGGTCTTGCCCGAGAAGGTGAGGATTTCTGAGCCGGTGACGCCGACGAGGTTGGCTGAGTGGGTGAGCGACAGGCCGCGGCTGTACAGGCGGGTGCCTATCTTGATGCGGGCTTTCTCGACGAGGTCGCCTTGGAAGAAGCCGTGTTCGCGGTCGAAGGCCTTTATCTTTTCGAGGACTGCGGGGATGCGTTCGGCGTCGAAGTCGCTTTTGATGCTGCGGTAGAGCTCTTCGACTTCGGCCTGGTAGTGGACTTTGGAGAGTATCTTGTTGAGGGCGTAGCTGGCGACGGCGAGGTCGATGACTTCGTGGTCTTGGCTGACGGCGGCGCGGTT
>CAYUFO010000049.1:8271-9725 GCA_964443985.1 uncultured archaeon
AGCTCGCGCATGTGGATTGCGTCTCGGGCCAGCAATGCCTGCTCGATCTCGTCGATGAGCTGGGTGAGCGTGTGCTCCTCGGCGCTCATGGCGCCCACTCCCACGCGTATTTTTCCTTGAGGAGCTGGTAGGCGGCCTGCGGGGGCATGACGCCGTGCTCGGTGACTATCATGGATACGTATTCGTTGGGGGTGACGTCGAAGGCGGGATTTTTGATTTCGACGCCGCGGATGCTGGCCACCTCTTTGGGATTGCGCTCCTCGATTTCGACGAGGCCTCCCATGACGGTGGCGGGGCTGAACTTGATGGATTCGGCGGCGACGATGACGGGTATGCCGAGGCTTTTGGCGGCGAGCGCGACTTGGGCGGTGCCGATCTTGTTGACGACGTCGCCGTTGGCGCAGATGGCGTCTGCTCCGACGATGACCTTGTCGATTTCGAGGGTCTTCATGTGATAGTAGGCCGAGCTGTCGATGATGAGGGTTGGTTTCAAACCGGCTTTTTTGAGGGCCTTGACGGTGAGGAGTCCCTGGTTTCGGGGGCGGGTCTCGTCGGCGACGACGTTGATTTTTTTGCCCTGTTTGTGGGCGGCGATGATGACCTGGAGAGCGGTGTCGCTGTTGCAGTGGGTGAGGATGTCGTCGCCTGACTTGATGAGGCGGCTGCCGTATTCGGCAATCTTTGAGAGGGCTGCTTTTTGCTCGGCGACGAAGGCCTTTATGTCGGCGGCCATGGCGGCCTTGAAGTCCTTTTCAGCGAGGCTTTTGTGCTGCTTTGCCAGATAGAGGACGTAGTCGACGGCGTTGGGCAGAGAAACTGCGGTGGGCCGGCTTTCCTTGAGGCGCTTGCCCGAGCCGGCGAGCTCCTTTCGGATGGCCGACGTGGGCCCGCGCGTCTGTTTGACGACGTCTGCGAGCGTTTCGGCGGCGTAGATGGCGATGTCGAGGGCGCCGCGCACCCGCATGGAGCGGATGTCGCGGTAGGCGTTTTCGACGGCACGGGAGACCATGGTCATTTATTACATAGTCTTGCAGTCATATTAAAGTGGCAGCACAGCATTTGCTATCTCTCGCAGACGTCACCGAAGGCGAGGTCGCCGCCCTCTTGGAGACGGCCGCAGACATGAAGGTGCAGCCTGCGGGCTACGCCGACGTTTTGGTGGGCAAGACGCTCGCCATGATCTTCGAGAAGCCTTCGACGCGCACCCGCATCAGCTTCATCGTCGCCATCAACCAGCTCGGCGGCCATCCCCTGACGTTGCGCCCCAACGAGATGCAGTTGGGCCGCGGCGAGACGGTCGCCGATTCCGCGCGCGTCCTTTCGCGCTACGTGGACTGCGTCGTGGCCCGCGTCTACAAGCATGAGACCTTGACGGAACTCGCAGGGCATGCCTCGATTCCCATCATCAACGGCCTGTCCGACCTCTACCATCCCTGCCAGGCGCTCTCCGACCT
>CAYUFO010000050.1:0-9723 GCA_964443985.1 uncultured archaeon
GATGTCGTCGAAGTAGGCGGCGAAGCCTTCGTCGCTGCCCTTGCCATTGCTGTGCGGTCCCCGCCAGTCGGCCTTGGCGCCGAAGGAGAGGTAGTAGGTCCCCGGGCCTGAGACGTAGGCCGAGACGTCCTGGCTGAAGGTGCCGGTGATAAGGCCGTTCCATCCGGGCCCGTTGAAGTCGAACTGCCCCCAGATCTCCGGCGTCGGGTCGCTCCAGTCGCGGCCCGAGTCGAGGTCGCTGCCCAGCCAGTTCTCGCCGGGCTCTTCGCCGAATGTCGCCTTTATCCAGGCGCCTTCCTCGAGGTCGTCGTCGGCGTCGTCGGCCATCCAGTCAAAGGAGAGGATGGCGGAGGCGCCGCCGCTTATCGCCGTCCACATGGCGTCGGTGACGTTGAACTCGACGCCCCAGGCGCAGCTGTCGCTGACGTCATCGGGCCAGTTGCCCGAGTCGCCTGCCACGACGGCGAGGAATTTCCGGCTGCCGGGTCCGTCGTAGCGGAGGACGCCGATGCCGCCGTCGGTGTCGAAGTCGCTTGCGCCGCTGGGGTCGCCGTGGCGGCAGTGGTCGCCGGTGGCGTCGCCTGCGTAGTTGCGCCACCAGTCCCAGCCGTCGTCGGAGGAGCCGCCGAGGCTGAAGGTGTTGTCGGTCGAGTTGACTCCGCAGGCGAAGTCGACGGTCGCAGAACAGCAGGCGGCGACGGGCCACAGGTCTGCGGGCAATGCATGGATGCGGGTGGCGAGGTCGATGGCCGCGTTCCAGTAGCCGAGGGGGGCCTTTCCGCTCTCCCAGCCGCTGTCGTCGAAGGAGGCGTCGGTCCAGTTTGCGGGCGGGGCGCTCGCCAGGTAATCGAGGCTGTAGCGCCAGCAGGCTCCCCGGGGGACGAGGAGGTCGCTGCTGGTGTTGGCGAGCATGTCGATGGCCTTTCGGATGGCGCAGGGCGTGCACGTCCAGCCGCCTGGCTCGTAGTCGTCGACCTCCGCCTTCATGGCGGTGACGTCTGTATCGATGTCTAGGATATCGTAGGCGTTGTAGTCGTAGCCGACCAGGCCGATGCGGTTGCCGCTGATGTTCATGACGATGTCGATGAATTCGTTGTCGACGCACTTTGCCACCGACATCCGCTGGGTGCTCGGGTCGTTGAGGCTGGGGTCGCTGCAGGAGCGCTCGACGCCCGTCGAGCTGCTGTCCATGCGGTCCTCCATGGAGCCCGATTCGTCGGTGACGACGACGATGTCGGCGATGCCTTCCCCGCCCTCGTAGAAATAGGAGAGCCCCGACGTGCCGAGTCTCAGGGGGACGGTCTGCTCGGAGTAGATGTCGCCTGCCGCCTTGTAGTCGACGTAGTGCTCGAACTCGGCGTCGGTGAGGTCGATCTCCTGCTCGGTGCCGTCGGTTGAGAAGTTGACCTGGCGGTTGCCGATGCGCATGAACGTGGAGTGGTTGCTTTTGATGTGCAGGTGCATGTCCATCTGGTAGATGTCGCCGGGGACGTAGAAGCTGTCGTAGAGGTTGATGAGCCCCTCGATGCCGGGGAAATAGTAGCGCATGACGCCTGCGGGTTCTGGCGCGGCAAGCTCGGTGGTGTCATAGGTCACGCGTATGTAGCCGCCGCCGATGTACATGAGGCTGTAGTCCTCGGTGTTGAATACTATCCTGAATGTGTTGTTGTCGCCGGGGTTGATGTCTGCGTGGCAGGCCGGGTCGAGGGTGTACTGGCCGACGCTGAAGGTGTTTGAGGCCGTCGTGTAGATGCCGCCGCACTGGTTGCCGTTGATGTGAAGATAGAAGTCGCTTCCCACTGAGAGCTCGAGGTAGATCTCGGTGAGGTTGGCGTCGGCGGGGATGCCTGCGATGGTGCGGGTGATGTTGCCCTCCCCGACGAAGCCGCCGAAGTAGGCGTACGACGACGTCTCCTTGGCCTTGACGCCGGACAGGAACGCGCGCGCCACGGAGCCCCGGACGGGCAGACCCTTGCCGTAGCCGACGAGCATCCGGGTTGCGTGGGTGAGGGTCGAGGCCTCGTCGATGGGCACCCTTGCGGGGCTTTCTGCGACGACCTCGTCGTCGATGGACAAGCGGTAGCCGGTGCTCTCGGGGACGAGCTCCTCGAGGTAGTAGTCTGCTATCTCTTGGCTTCTGTTGAGGTCGTTTTCTGCCCAGGCCTCGCCTATCTCGTCGAGGATGCCCTGTTTGTTGAGGGTGTCGAGGACGTCCTCGGATAGGTAGTGCAGCCCCTTGAACGCCGTCACCGAGGTCGAAGTCATCTGGGAGTAGTGGAATCCGAGAAGCGAGACGAAGATGACGGACACGAGCATGACGGCCACGACGGCGTCAAGAAGCATGGTAAATCCTCTCCGATTCATTTTCGCACCGAGACGGTCGCGGACGCTAGGCTCACTGCAGCGGCGGTTATATATATTGCCGGCAGGCCGTAAATAGTTGTCGATTCGCTGCGCTGGGCATACCTCGGATTTTCAGCCGCTGGTTCATGCGGCCTTGGGCCCGACGTGCGGGTAGCATCACCGGAGGGGATTTTCACTTCACCTCAGCAGTACCTGTAGCTTGCGTTCAATAGGAAGTCGAGGTATTCCTCTCCTGAGGCTTCCGATAGATGGATGCCGACGACGTTGTCGCCGGTGGCGAAATGGGGGGTGATGTTCTTCCAGCCCGTGGGGTCGTCTGCAGCAGGCTGGTCACAGTCCACGCCGTTGCCGTACCATCCGCAGCCCGACCCGTGGCATCCGATACCTGAATGGTTGACGAGGGCGCCTTCGACGTACAGCCAGAAGCCGTCGTCGCTGTTGAACTTGTAGGTGACGTTGCTCGGTGTCGCGGGGAACGTGACGGTCTTCCTGAAGTAGAAGTCGCAGTTCGTGCACCGGTTCGTCCGTGCGAGTGGGAGGCTGGCGTCAATCCATGTGGAGTCGTCGAAGCCGCTCGCGCTCCATCCCGGGGGCCCTGTGCAGTTGCCGGCAGAGTAGTTGAGGGTCTTCCATCCGCTCGTGAGGTCGCCGAGGTTGAAGTCGCCCTGGCAGTCGCTGTCGGCGCAGTCGATGTCGCCGTCGCAGTCGTTGTCGAGTCCGTCGCCGCAGTCGCTTTCGGTGCCGCCGCAGTCGCTGTCGGTGCCGTCATCGCAGCCGTCGCAGTCGTCATCTCCAGCCAATAGGCAGTTTTCCGTTCCACCGCAATCGGAGTCGTCCAAGTCCACGCATCCGTCGCAGTCGTCGTCGACGCCGCCTGCGCACTGGAGTTCCGTCGTGGTAAGATTGACCGACAGGTTGTAGCTGTCGACCGTGTCGATGACGGTGGGTGAGCCGTCCTCGCAGTCGCCGCCGTCGGCGTCGACGGTGATGTAATAGGTCGAGCCCGCACCGACGCAATGGGAGATGACGGCAGGCCATGCCGCCGGCCCCGCGTCGTGGGCGAGGTTGTGGCAGGCGTCGTCAGTGATGGAGAGGTCGGCGAGATTCGGCGAACCCCCGCCCACGGGTTCCGTGGACCACAGGGTAGCGAACAGTCTTCCATCAGTGGTCGGGATGTACTTATAGATATGCCATTCGCTGGTACCGTAGTCGAAGACATCGCACGAGTAGAAGGCGTTGTCGGGGATGAGATAGGCGTCCGAGGCCGTGTCGTTGCAGACGCCGTAGTCTGCGTCGTCGGCGCCGGTCCCGTCATCGCCGTCGCACATGTCGTCGTCGTCGGTGGGGTTGCAGTACATGACCCTGCCGCATCCGAAGGGAGCCGTGTCGGTGCAGTCGGTGTCGTTCCAGTCCATGCTGCTATCGTTGTCCTGGTCGAGGCAGTCCCAGCAGACCTCGGCGCCCCCCCACCACACGCAATTGCCCGCGCCGTCGCACTGGTACTGGCCCGCGCACGCCTCGTCCTGCTGGCCGGCGGGGACGGGCGTCTGGCCGCAGCCGTTGCTGCACGTGGGCTCGTAGCACATGGTGTCGGCACAGGACGAGGCATCGCCCGAGCAGTCCTCGCCGGGGTCGCACAGCCCGTCGCCGCAGTTGACCTCGGTCACCTTGCGGATGTCGGAGTACCAGAGCGTCAGGGCGGTCGAGACGACCTCGTCCTCGAGGACGCCCGTCCGATAGATGGTGAGCTTCTCGGTCTCGTTTTCCGGCGTCAGGCCGAACTCGATGACGTATTCGTTGAAGGTGGCGAGGAGGGGGAAGAGGACGGCGGCGTCATGCTCGCCGTTGTCGGCGAGGTAGCGGACGCTCCCCTCCCCGTACTTCCAGCGGCAAAGCAGGCACGATTCCGGGGATCCCGCAACGCTTATAGCGACCTTGGTGGTGTCGGTGCCTTGGAGCCCCACCGCGTAGCCCTCGAAGGGGCCGAGCGTGTCGCCCGCCGAGAGGTTCTTGGGCAGCAGGTAGTCGGTGTCGACGACCTCGCCCGTGTAGTTGTCGGGTCCCGTGATGGTGGTGTTGAAATATGCTATCTCGGGAGTGGCCTTTTCCCCTACCAAGATGCCGCCTGCGAGCACGAAGTGCCGGAAGATGTTGGCCTCGGTCGACGTCAGCGACATGTTCTCGGTGTCCTCGAGCAAGACGACGTCGTACTCGCTCAGGTTGGCGATGAGGTAGTCGATGACGTCGTCCTTGTCGCCGGCGTACATGGCTCTTGCCGTGGAGGCGTTCCCAAGCCCGCTGGTGTCGGCCTGCCCCCAGTAGAGGTCCCAGCTCATATTGTAGCGCTGCAGTTGCTCACGGAAGCTCTGCTCGTCGTCCTGGAAGCTAAAATACGCGATGCGGATCCTTGAGAGATTGCTGATGATCACTTCATCACCGAGGACGAGCGGGGGCGTCCGGCTCACCTTGAAGTAGAACTCGTAGCGGCCGATGCCCAATAGATGCTTGTTCTCCTCGTAGCCGAGGCTCGGGATGTCCATGAGGTCGGCGAACTGGTAGAGGCGGTCGGTGATCATGCGCCCCCGGTTGCGGTCGGCGAGCCCGAGGGCTTGGACGTTGCTTTCGTTCCAGTCGATGGGGCTGCCCGGCGTCCGCACGAGCTGCTCGGCGACGTCGACGGCGATTCGCTCGAGGTCGTAGCGCTCTTCGGCCTCCTGCATGCCCCGCGTCGTCGCGTCCCAGAGGTAGAGGGTCATGGAGAGCGCTGCGATGAAGAGGAGATAGGCGAGCAGGAACTCGCCGCTGAAGACCTGGCCGCGCGCGTCTGGGGTCATGGTGGGGGGTCGCTTCACGTGAGCTTGAGGAGGGCGGTGACGTTGTTGTTGGATTCGATGCTTTCGGTGACGGCGCCTGTGGCGTCCACTTCGACGAGGATGCGGTAGGTGCCCGCAGGCCAGGCGGGCGTCGTGTAGGAGACGCTCGCCGTCTCGCCTGTCGCAAGCCCGGGGACCCCGATCTCCGTGCAGGGGTGGTTGTCCGCGCACGTGCCGTCGGTGCGGTCGAGGTTGGTGAACCGCACGATGAAGTTCGCGGTGGCGTCGACGTGGGCGTCGTTCTCTACGTCGACGGAGACGGTGTTGGCGACGCCGCCCGTCGCCGGACTGGCGCCGAAGCTCTCGTTTATCGGGAAGAGATCGGGACGGTGGCAGGTGATACTGATGCGGCCGTCCTCGTTTGCGACTCGGTTGGTGTAGTTGCGGCCGTAGTCCAGGCAGTGGACGGTGACGTTGCCGGTGATGATGGGCCTCGCCCACGCCTGGTTTTCGCCCCACACTATCTCGACGATGTTGCCTCCCGAATGCAGCGTATAGTTCTCTTGGCCGTGGAGCCTTCCGGGCAGCGTGAAGTAGCGGTAGTAGCCGTGGCCCTGCTCGCTGATGGTGTTGATGTTGTCGGCGAAGCTGTCGGCGGTGCGTTTGGCGGTGGTGTAGGTCTTGAGGGTATTGGCGTCGGCGGTCTTCCAGAGGGCGAGCAGTCCGACGACGATGAAGACGAGCAGTATGAATCCGAGGGAGAGGAGCAGTTCGAGGCTGGCTTGTCCCTTGCGTGGTGCCGGCATTTTTTCGTGTTACCTTCTTGTCGACGGTGGCTTAAAAGGGGGCCGCTATTTAACGGAGTATTCACGAATCTTTTCCCATGCAGGTGCCGGAACGCGACGTCTCCATCCGCGAGCTCAAGGAGTTCATGGCGCACATGCGGTCTTCCGAAGGCTGTCCCTGGGACCGCGAGCAGGACTTCTCGACCATCAGAAAGACCTTCGAATCCGAGTTCCAAGAGGCCCTCGACGCCCTCGAAAAAGAAGATTGGGAAAATTTCCGAGAAGAGCTCGGCGACCTCTTCTGGAACATCATCTTTTTGTCCGAGCTGGCAAGAGAGAAAGGCCACTTCGACTTGGAGGACGTCGTCGCTGAGATGCAAGAAAAAATAATACGGCGGCACCCCCACGTCTTCGGCGACAAAAAACTCGACACATTCGAAGAAGTACGAAAAGAATACCTCAAGATAAAAGAAGAAGAGAAGAAATCAAAAGATTGCTAGGTCCTTGTTTTTCAACTCAATCCTAGACTCATCGTCTTTTTCCCGAATGATTCTGGTGCTTAGTTTGGTGTCGGAATGGCTTTTCTTGCCGCAAGGGCCGCGACGTAGGCGAGGGCTGCGAGGAGGATGATGGCGGCGCTCGTTGGGAGGTCGACGTAGTAGCTCGCGAAGATGCCTGCGGTGGTGTAGATGAGGCTGAGGGCGGTGGCTGCGAGCATCATGCGCTTCATGTCGTTGGTGTAGATGCCTGCGGTGGCGGCGGGCAGCGACAGGAGGGCGATGAGGAGGATGACGCCGACGATGCGGATGAGGATTACTACCGTCAATCCGATGCAGACGAGCAGCAGGAGGTAGAGGCGGGTCGTGTTGATGTTGAGGGTGCGGGCGTATTCCTCGTCGAAGGTGAGGGCCAGCAGCTGGCGGTAGTAGACGGCGACCAAGGCGATGATGAGGGCGTCGAGGACTCCCGCCAAAAGGAGGTCTTCGGGCAGTATGAGGAGGATGTTGCCGAAGAGGTAGCTGAAGAGGTCGGCGGTGTATCCTGGCGTGAAGTAGATGAAGATGATGCCGATGGCCATGCCCGCCGACCACATGGCGCCGATGAGGGTGTCCTCCCTTTGTTTGGTCTTTTCGTGGATGACGCCGATGCCGAGCGCCGATGCGACGGAGAAGAGCGCGGCTCCGAGGAGGGGGTTGGCGCCGAGGTAGGTGGCGATGCCGACGCCGCCGAAGGCGGTGTGGCTGACGCCGCCTGCGATGAACACCATCCGTTTGACGACGACGTAGGTGCCGATGATGCCGCAGGCGATGGAGGCCAGCACCCCCGCGATGAGGGCCTTTTGGAAGAATCCGTAGGCGAGTGGTTCGAGGACATCGAAGGTCATTTCGTGGTGTGTTCGGCGAGGACGCGGTGGGGTATGCCGTGGGCGATGAGCTCGACCGGGCAGCTGTAGGTGTCGGTTATCGCGCCCTCGGGTATGTCTTTTCCGCCGTGGTAGTGGAGTCGCCGGTTGAGGCAGGCGATGTTTTTGATGTAGCTTGAGGCGGCGGTGACGTCGTGGCTGACGAGGACGATGGCCATGTGTTCGTTGAGTTCGGCGAGCAATTCGTAGAATCGGGTCCCTGCGTGGACGTCGACGCCGGCGGTCGGCTCGTCGAGGAGGAGGAGTCGGGGTTCGCTGGCGAGCGCCCGGGCGATGTAGGTGCGTTGCCGCTCGCCGCCGGAGAGCGAGCCCATGCTTCGGTGCTTGAGGCTGGTGATGCCCACGCGTTCGAGCGCGTCGTGGGCTATGTCCTTGTCTTTCTTGCTGTAGGTGATACCTGTGTTTTCTGATTGGAGCCTGCCCGTCAACGCTATGTCTTCGACGCTTGCGGGGAACTGGGGGTCGACGGAGGCGTACTGGGGGACGTAGCCGATGTATTGTCGTCCCTCCCGGGGGGTTTTTCCGAACACGGTCACGGTTCCCCGGGTGGGGGGGGTGAGGCCGAGGATGACTTTGAGGAGCGTCGTCTTGCCGCCGCCGTTGGGGCCGATGATGCCGAGGAAATCGTTCTCTTCGATGGCGAGGCTGATGTCTTCGAGGGCGGGCGTTTCGCCGAACGCGACCGAGACGTCCGTTAATTCGACCAACGCCATGGTGGCTATCTATTGCCTGGACGCTTTAATAGACTGCTGAATCTCGGTGGCGACCGTCTGCAGGTTTGTGGCGTAGTCTTCGGCGAGCGGGTCGATGAGCACGACAGCTCCCCTGATGTCTTGTGCGATCGCTTGGGCCGTGTCTTGGTTGAATTGTGGGGAGGCGAAGACGACTTTGATGTTCTCTTCTTTGGCTTCGTCGATCAATGCGGCGAGTTCTTTTGCGCTGGGTTCTTTTCCTTCTTGTTCGACGGGTACTTGTGTCAGGCCGTAGTCGTGGGCTAGGTAACCCCATGCGGGGTGAAACACCATGAATTTTTTGGATTCCAGTGTGCCAAGCGATGCTTCGAGTTCGTCGTCGAGTTCGTCGAGCTCTTGGAGATAGGTGTTTTTGTTTTGCCGATAAGATTGGGCGTTTTCGGGGTCAGCGTCTGCAAGCCCTGCGTAGATGTTTTCGACCATCGCCTTGGCGTTCTTCACCGAGAGCCATATGTGGGGGTCGAGGCTGTCGTGGTGGTGGTCATGTTCTTCGTGTTCGTCTTCCTCATGCAGGTGGCCTATTTCGTCGTGGTCTTCTTCTTCTTCTTCGTGTTCGTGGTCTTCTCCTTCGTCGTGGTGGTCGTGGGCTGCCATCTCCCGCAGGTGAACCCCCTGGGAGCAGTCGACGACGCTCATGTCGGGGTTCGCTGCGGTGATCTTGTCCATCCACGCGTTTTCGAATTCGATGCCGGAGCCGACTTTCACGTAGAGGTCTGCGTCGCTTACTGCCCGCATCTGGGAGGGGGTCGGCTCGTAGGTGTGGGGGCTTGCGCCGGGCGGAATCATGATGGAAACCTTGACGTTTTCGCCGCCGATTTTCTCGACGAATTCCTTTTGGGGCAGGATGGAGACGACGACGTTGACGGTTTTTTCGATGCCGCTTTTTTGAGAAGGCGAGTCTGATGGTTGGGGTGTGTTGAGACAGCCGGTAGCGGTTAGCATGATCGAGATGAGGCCGAGGATGAGGAGTTTTTTCATTTTTTCACCGTTTTTTGATTGAATCAATCCAACCATCTATTTATTAACATTTATATAACTGTTATTAATATTATCCCCCATCACCCGATTTGTTATTAACCATGGCCGCCATCATCAGCGTCTCACTGTCCCCCGACCTCCTCAAAAAAGTCGACAGACTCCAAGGCGATGTCGGCTACAGGGGACGTTCGGCGGTCATCCGCGACGCACTCCAGCTCCTCATCAAAGAAACACGCGACCGATCCGGGCTGTCTGGCACCGTCAACTGTGTCCTGCTCGTCAGCCACGACGAACACCGCGAACAAGAAACCTCTGAAATCAAGCACGACTACACCGACGTCATCCAAACCCAGATCCATTCCGGCCTCTCATCCGGCCGCTGCCTCGAAGTATTCATCTGCAAAGGAGACGCCCAAAGAATCAAAGACCTCGCCAACGCCTTCCAGAAAAACAAACACATGCACCGCGTCCAACTAGTCAGCGCCTAATTACTCGAGCTTTTCCCTGAGGAGTTTCTGCACGACGTCGGGTTTGGCGCGGCCGCCCATCTTGCGCATGACGTGGCCCATGAAGACGTTTAATATCATGGCCAAAAACCGTTTAGTATT
>CAYUFO010000051.1:0-6490 GCA_964443985.1 uncultured archaeon
GGACCCCGCAGGCTACGTCCTCGTCGACTACGTCACCATCCTCGACGAGAACGGAAGCCTTCTTCGGGAAGTGGACCTGTTGGACGCCATCATGGCATCGCCCTACCGGAACCTCACCGCGGAAAGCGGGGGCTTCCACTTCAAGGACGCCTGGGACTTCATGCACTGCAACTCCATCCAGGTCTTCGACGGCTCGCTCGACCACCTCTCCCCCCTCTACGAGAGTGGCAACGCCCTCATATCCATGCGCGAGATGGACGCCGTCCTCATCGTCGACCTCGACGAGGAGCGCGTCCTGTGGGCCCGTACCCGGGCAGAGAACCTCTCCTGGCACCGCCAGCACGAAGCCGTCCTCCTGCCCACGGGCTCGATGCTCGTCTTCGACAACAAGGGACCGGGCAACCATTCAAGGGTCGTCGAGTTCGACCCCCTCACCGGCGAGGTGCTCTGGGTGTTCGACGGCATGCCCCATCACCCCTTCTACACGGGCTACTTCGGCACCGCCCAAAGGCTTGCCAACGGCAACACCCTCGTCGCCGACTCCGAGAACGGCCGGGCCTTCGAGGTCACCGTTGACCAGGAGCTGGTCTGGGAGTACCTCAGCCCGTTCCGTGCGGGCGAGGGCAACCAGCTCGTCGCGGTGCTTTTCGCCATCGAGCGCGTCCCCTGCAACGAGACCTCCTGGCTCACCCACGCAAATTGCAGCCTGAAGGCTGGCCCATAGACGACATCATCAACGCCCCAATTCCCTCGGCTACACTATTTTTCAACCCCTGGGCCCATGTAGACTCCTACGATGGCAGTGCTTGGATTGGAGGGGACGGCCCACACCGTGGGCGTCGGCATCACCGAGGGCTCGGAGGTGCTGGCAGACGTCAGGAAGGTATACTGTCCGGAATCCGGCGGCCTTCATCCCCGCGAGGCGGCCCAGTACATGAGCGAGCATCTGGGGCCCTGCCTGCACGAGGCCGTCGACGCGTCGGGGATTGGCTGGGAGGACATCGACGCCGTCGCCTTCAGCCAGGGACCCGGCATGGGTCCGTGCCTTCGCACGGCAGCGACCGCGGCCCGCACCCTCGCGCTCTACCACGAAAAGCCCCTCATCGGCGTCAACCACTGCGTCGCCCACATCCAGGTCGGGTTGACGGTCGGGGGCCTGAAGGACCCGCTGTCGCTCTACGTCTCCGGCGGCAACACCCAGATAACGAAACTCGAAGAGGGCCGCTACCGCATCTTCGGCGAGACCATTGACATCGGGGGCGGCAACATGCTCGACAAGTTCGGCCGCAACGTGGAGCTGGGCCATCCCGCGGGGCCGAAGATTGAAAAGCTCGCCCGCGAGGGTGCGAACTACATCGAACTGCCCTACACCGTCAAGGGCACCGACCTCTCGTTTTCGGGCCTCTACAACGCAGCCACCCGCGCCGCGGAAAAATACCCCCTCGAAGACGTCTGCTATTCGCTGCAGGAGACGGCGTTCGCCATGCTCGCAGAAGTCACCGAGCGGGCGTTGGCCCACCTCAAGGCCGACGAGATCTTGCTGACCGGCGGCGTCGCCAACAACAAACGCCTCGCCGAGATGATACAGCTCGTCGCAGACGAACACGGCGCATCCTTCTACGTCCCCAAAGGACTCTGCAGCGACAACGGCGCCATGATAGCCATCCTCGGAGAAGCGATGCATAAGGTCGGAATAGAGACGAAAATCGAAGACAGCATCATCAACCAAGGCTGGCGCACAGACCAAGTAGAGATAACATGGTAAGTTTGGTTTCCAGCCTAGAAAGAAAGGATACGCATTCTACATCTATTATGTAATTATTCTAGAGAAAAACAGTAGTATCCCTAAAAGAAGACCTGCAAGGTTTCAATACTACCTTAGTCTGTTTTCAACTCAACGCTGTAGACGAGCTCGTTGCCTGTCTCGGAAGTTTCAATACTACCTTAGTCTGTTTTCAACCCGTCTGCGGTGGCGGGCGTATAGGTTTCACTATAGTTTCAATACTACCTTAGTCTGTTTTCAACCAAGTTATGCTGGAGCTACTGCTGGTGCGATGTTGGCGTTTCAATACTACCTTAGTCTGTTTTCAACGTGCTCTGATACATATCGCCCGTATCGTCCACCCAAGTTTCAATACTACCTTAGTCTGTTTTCAACAATCACTCTACGGATGTGGTTGGCTCCGAGAATCGAGTTTCAATACTACCTTAGTCTGTTTTCAACAGTAGAACAAGCATACAACAACATCCCCGCATTCTAGTTTCAATACTACCTTAGTCTGTTTTCAACTCGTCAAAATACCTTTTTGGATTTCACTAGCCCAGGTTTCAATACTACCTTAGTCTGTTTTCAACTGCCGTTAGACATGAGTTGGGAGATAGACTTGTGAGTTTCAATACTACCTTAGTCTGTTTTCAACTCCGATGACAGCCGGATTATCGCTTGTGCTCATACGGGTTTCAATACTACCTTAGTCTGTTTTCAACGAGGATGTATTCGCTGTGGTGGTAGTCCCATCCCATGTTTCAATACTACCTTAGTCTGTTTTCAACGAAACACCCGCCTCTCCACGCCGTTTATAGTGTAAGTTTCAATACTACCTTAGTCTGTTTTCAACCGAGGATTTTTGTAAGTTTTTATTTGGTCATTTATCTACTCCATCACCTCTGAGGTGGCTTATTTTTGGATTCTCCCCTATAATTCGTTGGTTTGTTCTATCTAAAAAATATGTCGTCGTTTGGTAGTCTGGTTGCCCATTTAAAAAGACCGACGATTGAACCCCCCCATACAGAGAGCTAGATTATCCGACTGCTCGGTCTTTTCTCGCTCCCCATCTGTTTGCGTTTAAACGACTTATCTGTCCTCATCCTATAAATTATCACTGAATCCTGCTCTAAGTCTAAGAAACCATTTAACCTATGCTCAACCTCCCTGTACTGAGACTTCGTCAGCTCGCCTTCAAAGACGCTGTTCTGTACCCAATTGAGATATCTACGCAGGTAGTGGCATACCTTCACGACCTTGTCCCCAGATATGTCATAAACGATAATGCAATACAAGCTGATTCACCACCATATCGTGAAAGGTGTGTACTTTTTATCACCCAACACATGTTTAACCAATTTATAGCACTCCAGCCTTGTCAATCTCCGATAAGAGACCTTCCGACCCAGTTTTCTATGACGAATCGTGGTGTGGAGCTTGTCGTCCCACTCTCTCAAGTAAATCCGTCGTCCCTTGTCGTTAAGCAAGCAAGAGTTTAGGTCTTTGTCAAAACACGATTCATCCAGCATACCCTTGTTTAGGAGCTTGAAGTTCACGCGATCCACCAACAGAGGCTTAAAGACTTCGGCAAAGTCGAGTGCGAGAGAAAACCGCCGACTAAAAGGTTCATGGAGAAATGAGATTGTCGGATTAAGCTGTGTATTGTATACCTCGCTCAAGATAAGTGAGTAGAGGATACTGTTCCCAAAAGAGATGAGGCAGTTAACCATATTCTCTGGTGGACGACGAGTTCGTTTTTTAAAGCTAAACCGATCGGGCAAAATTTCTTCATATGCTCCATAATATGTATTCCATACGCGTCCCTCAACATTCATCACTTCGCCAACACTCGAACAAGAACCCAATCCTTCAAGCAAATCATCTAGAGATAAGATTATTTCCTGCAAATCTGATTTCCTTTTATAGTATCGCAAGTTTTTTTGTATGTTGACCCCACTTCCACGGACAAATGATTTTGCCAAAAATAGGCGCTTTTCCGCATCAAGGTAATGCCCCGCTTGATGAATGACAACATCCCCCGAGACCAATGTCTCTCGCGGATACAGGCTACTTTCATAGAACCCATACTTGTTGAAAAAATGTAGTGGTACACCCTTCTTGGATAGGTATGCAACTACTCCAGAGGAAAAACTTACTCTCCCATAACAATATACTGAATGTACTTGATCGACTGGGAGGATTTGTTCAACATCCTTGTTGACGAAATATACTGTGTTATGTTTCCTTTTTAGGATGCCGTCTTGAGAGAGGTAATAGTTCTCTTTCATTTTCTAGATGCTGCAAAAATCGAAATAGCTACACCTACGACAATATGGCTTCTTTTTGGCTGGCGGAGGGCTAGGTAAAGAGAGCACGTTAGGTATATCCCCCACGATTTCTTCAATCTTCTCTTCGATTTCAGGCGATAGTCGCAAAATTTCTTCTTTCTTTTCCCGAGGAATCTTTAGGATGGCGTCTGCTGAAATATCTTTGTGATGCTTCAGATACCACAGATAGAAATAAGTCTGCATTCTGGCAGGATCTAAAAGACGACTCGACTTCTTGACTTCGAAAATCCTTACTCCCCCATCTCCTTTAGTGACCACATCTAATGACATACAATCATCCAACAAAACATTCCTTCTCATGCAGCCATAGCTGTGTTTATGGATCTGGCGACCAACCAAAATGTTCTCATCGAATTTGTTCAAGCTCACGCGGTGACCGAAAAACCACAGCTCTCTCTTGCAAGCCACATAGTATTGGACCATTACACCCGACACATTCATAGTATCCTTAAATCTGCTTGGGGGCTGGTTGGGAAAGTTAGTCCGTATTCGTTGGTGTACCATCCCCCTAGTAGCTCCTGGGACACGATGTAGGTGTCTTCTAGGTCACCGAGTGGTGGCAAACCTACGACGAGGTCTTCTCTCTTCTCTGTGTACCGCACAGTGATCAGGTACTCGTTTAGAGACCGACGCAACTGCCTTACCCCCCCTTTTTCGGAATATTCCTCTTCCTCGAGGAGAGATCTCATTTTTTCGAGACCCACACCCGCTTTTTTGTCTGCCTCTACATAGAACGAAATATTGCGAACCGCCTCGATAAGCTGAAACCGTCGGGTTTCATTGAAGTTTAAGTGGCTTAGCTGTTCAAGCAGCTCTCTCGACTCGTCATCACCTATCCGCTTCCTCACTTCTTCGAAGTATTGGCCGGTCTCCTTCAAAGAAAAAGCAGACTCTGGGACATTGACACCCCGGTATCTCTCTAAGATTGAAACAGTGGCTTGGAGGAGGATGGGATCGTAGATGTAGTCTGAAAAAGCCCTCCTCTCATCCCGGAGCTTGATCACTTCCACCAACCCCGTGTTTTCTGTCCCGTGCCGGTTGCATCTCCCGCCGCTCTGGATGATGCAATCCAGGGGGGCCAAATCCCGGAATAGGATGTCAACACTGATGTCGACTCCTGCCTCGATGAGTTGTGTCGAAACGATTATCCTCCTCTTTTTCGAAGAGCGAATGCGTTCCAGTTTCTTCAATCGATGCTTCGGCAAAAGCAAGCTGTTAAGATAATATAATTCAACTCCATCGCCGACATAGACGCCATCCCCGTCTATGGATCCACTGTATTGTCTCCTGATGAAGTCGTATATCTCTCTGCTCGAAGTAATGGTATTGGCTACCACCAATACATCTTCTTCTCCCCGAAGAGCCTCGCTCAGCCGCCCTTCACAAAAGGAAGGGATGCTTTTTTCTTGCAAGTCGAAACGATAGCTACGCCGATCAACTTCGGAAAAGTAGTGCTCCGGGTTTTTGATTAGCTCGTAAGCTTGTCCTTTGAAGAGTGCTGGCTGTGTGGCAGTCATCAAGATGACGGTGCAGTGGTATTCATCGCAGAGGAGGGTGAGCATCTCCTCCAGGACTCTCCAATAGCGCACGGGAATTGCTTGAACCTCATCCAAGATGATGACCGAGTTGATGAGGTTGTGAAGCTTCCTCGCAGATTTGTTCTTGTTCGTTATCAAGGTATGGAACAGTTGATGGAACGTCGTCAAGATTATTTCGCTGTACCAGGAAGTGACCAATAGCATCGCTTGATCAGCCCTCAGCTCTTCCTCGAAGACACCGGAATAAGAGAAATCAGACAAGTGGTGGTGTTTAAGGACCATGTCCTGCGTCGGCTCCCCATCCGTCTTTGAAAAGATGTCTTCGATTACTGCCCCATTCTGGTCTATGATGCTCAAAAAAGGCAGACTATAGATGATGCGGGGAGGCTCGCCGCCCAAGATGTGCCTGATTTTTTCCCGCAGCATCAAGGCACAATTCAAACCCACAAACGTTTTCCCCAGCCCGGTTGGGAGAGTAATCGTGTAGACTCCGGGGATTTTTTTGAGAGACTTCAGCACCGAAACCACTTCGCTATATGCCTGTTCTCGGAGGATGTTGATGCCTTCAGGAGGTCCGAACACTTTTTGTTTATAGGTGGTGACTAGGTCGGGGATTTGTCTCCTCACGGGCTGTTCGGTCTGACTCGCGTGGAGTTTATCGGAGTCGATGAGGGCAGAGTATAGCAGGAGAGAGAGAAAGTAGTTCCCTAAATCGTGGCTAAGAGCCACTCGTTTAACGCTTTTCCTGACGTCGGAGAGCACACAATCTGTCTCAAGCATTTCGTCGAGGATGTCTTCGACGTTCACGCCAGGCAGGAGCTCTCGGTATATAGAGAGGA
>CAYUFO010000051.1:6500-9719 GCA_964443985.1 uncultured archaeon
CCACGAGAGTTTTTCCGTATGTCCTTGGCCTGTAAAGAGACGAGTCGTTGAAGCGGCCTGCTGTTGACGTTCCTCAATCTAGCGTACTCGCAGGCATCTCCCACCAAGAGGTTTTTCAGGTTCCCGTGGTGGTGTTGGACGACGATAAAGGCTAAGATGGATGCTTTCTCGGCATAGTCTGGGGCGTCTTCAAAATACTTTTTTGCGACCAGATATGCAAAGATGGAGGACGTTAGTCCATGGAAGGCTTTCTCTGTTTTCTGGTGGCAGTGTAAGTATTTCTGGAAGAACGTGGTGGCTTTCGCAAAATCGTGGGTCGCCCCGATTATGTACGCAAGATCCAATATCTTCTCTTTGTTTGCGAACTCCTTTTGCTCTATATTGGCCCTACATTGTTCTCCCACCGTTTTCAAGTGTTCGTACAAGGTTCGCCCAGGATGGCTTTCGAGATTATATGAATGAGACGTGTTCATCACCCACTTCGAAATATTCTCCCGAGGTTATTCTCATTCCTCCCCCGTGGGTTTCAAAAGCTATATCTCCAAATTCTAAGACCTGTCTCGAACCGTCCATTTGCAGCGGCATCTTTTCACGGCAATAATGTTTCTTCGGCTGGAATAGGATATTGTTTTTCCTTGTATCGACCGCAGCCACGATGTGGGTTTCTGCCTTCACCTTTTTCGGTTTGGCTGCGTATTCCCCAACGAACTTGATGCTTGCTATGCATTCCGATAATCCCAAGCAGGGCGTGAAATGCGTGTGCTCAGAGGAGAGGGCCTGTTTGAGTCTATGGTATGTATCGCTGTCTTCGATTGAAACGTAAATCCTGTAACGGGGATTGCGTAGGAATTCGAAGGGTATTTGGGTTCTGCGGCCATCTCTGATTGCATTGGGATATTTTGTGTCAGTCAAGTTTATGTTCATGGTTGTCTTTTCCACTGGGTTCAGCAATCGGACGGCAACCTTGAACCCTCGTTGGTTGAATAAATCGTGGTAGCTGTCCTTTTCTAGCCCGATGATTGCGCCGATTAGTCCAGCTAGACTGGTCTTCGTGGGGATAGAATAGGTGAGGGGAGACGTTGTTGTATAGATCTTCCTATAGTGGGCATAGTCCCCCCAGGCATCGAATACAAGCACCTTCATGGTCAACACAGCCAATCCATTCCCTCGATCTAGTATCCCAGCATCTCTGTCTTTATGCCCAAATCGGAGAGGTCTAATTCGAGCGCTTCATCCTTGGCTATCCTCAGCCGCTTGATGTTTGCCTTGTTGGCGGCCAGTTTTTCTTTGAGTTCGGAAAAATCCAGGTTGAGGTCGGCCATACTGCGGATGGCTAGACCCGATTCTTTGATGGGTTGCACAGAGATAGCCTTATCGAGATCGCCTATGTGGAACCCCCCACCCATATATTCGACATGGAGCAGTAACCGGGGCATCTGCCCCACCTTGCTGCGCGTGATGAGGTTCTTGGTCCCATTCCATATCCCTTCAAGCAATAGGTCCACATCTTCGGCTTGGAGGCCAGTGTATCCTCCCGCGTTCTCATTCACGATGCCGTAGAAGCTGATGAGTGAATAGGGGAGCACGTAAACCTCGGTGAAGGTCCCCTGCGTTTTTTCTTCTCCAGAGGGCATGACGGTCGTTCCCTGGATGAGGAGAGGCTCGACTTGGTGGAGGCTTCTGCCAAACCTGAACTGGACGGGGCCTGTACGTATCACTGAACCCTTTTTCACGGCAATCGTTGCTCCGAATAAACGCAAATCGATAAACTTCTTAAACAGCTTTTCGGCATCCTCTGCCGACTTTATCCCTAAGTCTTTTAGTTTGTGGTCTTTCGTTAGGAGGTTGCCGTCATTGTCTTTGTTTTCTTTGACAAAGACATCTTTTCCCTTGTATTCGCTGAGGTAATCCCGTATCGTTCTCTTTAATCGTACGTCGGTTACGACGTTTATCCCGGTTGCTTCATCTATCCGGGGCTTGTTCTCATCTAGTGGGTCCCCGTTTGGGTTTGTGTCCTTCACGTCGTATAAAAACAATATCTCGCTTCGATTCTTTATTGCACTCATTTTTCGGTTTCCTCATTTGGTTTAGTGTTCGTTATGCGATGTAAGGTGTAGCCGAGTGTGAAGTAGAAGCTTGCCTCTTCGTCGCTTATCTGCCAACCAACCTTTTCCGCGTCAAGCATATTCTTGGAGGTCTTTTCTTCCAAGTCGGAGTAGGCAATCTTGTATTGGCGCAATTTGTTGACAATCTCTGGGTATCTCGTTTTCAGCCTTTCAACACTCATCTGGAGGCCGAAAAGCTTCTTTTGGAAGGGTGTGTTTCCAAGACGCTTGTATTGCACGCTCATCAGTTTTCCGACGAGCACACCTTCGTAGTATGCAGCTTTTTTTCCGGGAGTGTCCAACAAATCATCTATTTCGTCCATTTTTTCATCGCCTGCAGCATCCTCTTGTTGTGATCTCAGTTTTCTCATCAGCATCAACAATACGAGAGACTTCAAGGAGAGGGTTATTAGTCTCCTTCCCCAACCACGTTTGTTTGCTTCTTGGAGTTTGTGGTTAAAGCCCCTGACGAGGGCTTTTTCTGGTGGGGGTGTCCCAGCTATCGTCTGGGCTAACGTATCTAGGGTAAAGAATGAGAGAATCAAGCCTCCCAAACTGGGGTCGTCGTTTTTTTCGGACTGTAATACCTTCATAAATCCTCCAGCTCGCTTCTTGAATGCGGGCAAGCTCTGGATTGTTGCTTCTGAGAATAGGGTGGATGAGTATACTTCGATGAGTTCATCATACATCTGTCTAATCCAGGAAGGAGGTACAGAGTCGATATACTTTACCACATCATAGTATTTCCCACCCCCCTTAACCGAACAGATGAGGAAGATTAAGAATATGTAGTCCTCCTGTGTTTTGATGAACTCTGAGAAATCCTCTTCATCATGCAATAGGCCCCTGTAGTCTTTTCTAGATTCGAGTTCACGCCATCGTTGCAGCTCTTTCAAGAAGTCCTCTCCCGCGCCCCCCAGATAGAGCTTCGGGATGACATACAGGCGATTGCCCCTGTAGAAGCTATATCTTAGATACTTCTCCACAAAGTCCTGGCCGAGATACAGGCTGGAAGAGCAATCCGTGCAAAGCGGCAATTGTTTGTATGAATTCGATTTATCAAACCCTTGAGCAAATCCTGGTTTGTCGACGGTGTAGAAGGAATAGGGGAACC
>CAYUFO010000052.1:0-9599 GCA_964443985.1 uncultured archaeon
GGAAGGCCAGACCAATCAGATAGTAAAGCAGCATTAAGGTGCATGCCCGGCGGATACGTTTCCATGAAGAAGGGATTTCCATTTACCCCCCACTGCGTGAGGCCTCCATGCTCATATATGTTTCGAATCAACCAGAAATGAAGGTTTGCATCTCCAAACGTTGTGGGGAGTGAAAAATGGGGAAGCGATGGATACAGGTAATAGCTGAAAGCGGCAAGGAACACAAGTGAAAACACTCCAAATCGTTTCAAGTGTGTGTGTGACGGTGACAGAACCGACGTAGGAGCCTTTATGTTCCGATAGAAGATGCCAATAACCACAAGGTACGAAAGAAAATACGCAACGAGCATTGAATTGAGGCCGCCTATGCAGGTTGTGACCCCAATCAGGGCATTTAAAGAGAGAATCATCGCAGGGCCTGCAAAGAAGAATAGACGTGCTGGTGCACAGGGGAAGCAATAGGTAGATAAAGCGTAGGTAGCGAGGATGGCCAGGATAAGTACCAGGAGCCCTAAGACCAATTCCATAGACACTTTATAAACATGCTTATTAGTAAATAATGCATGTCAGCGCAGGTTGTGGAGAAGGGAGTTTCTGCTGTCGTTCCAGCATATAACCCCACTTACTCATTGGCTTCGTGTCTTTCTGCGGTGGCTGCGCAGGAGCCGAAGGTTGGGGGGGTGGTGGTCGTCGACGATGCGAGTGAGTGCGTTGATGTCGAGGACTTGGTTTCTTCCAGGAAGGCCCGCGTCATCCGCCTCGGGGAGAACAGTGGACCTGCCGTCGCCCGAAACCGGGGCGTCGAGGAGACGTCTTCGGAGTATGTGTGGTTTTTAGACGACGACTGCGTGCCTGAACCGAGATGTCTTGAAAGGCTTCTGACAGGGTTCGCCAACGACAAGGCAATAGGCGTGGTGGGGGGGTCGGTTGCCGACGCCGAACACTTACGGCGGCGCTATCTAACGAGGGCGGCCTATGTCGTCGACCGGTTTAACGACAATCCGGGCAATCCCCCGGGCTTTCGCGACTGCGTGGCCACGGCGAACGTTCTCGTCAAACGGGCGGTCTTCGATGAAGTGGGGGGATTCGACCCGGCGTTCGTCACTAACGAGGACAATGACTTCTGCTATCGGTCGCTTGCAAAGGGATTTCGCGTGTATTTCGAACCAAAAGCTACTGTCACCCACCACCACCGGCGCAGGAGCCTCATGTCCTTTCTCAGACACAGGTATCGCATCGGAATCGGGTCGGCGATGCTCAGGCTCAAACACCGGGGGCGCGTCCCGTTCGGTTCCCCGTTACTCGGTTTCCCTGCGGTCGTGCTCCTGCTCGCGCCCGCCACGACACTCGTGTCGAGCGTGGAAATCCTTCGCAGGAACCTCGCCTCCACCGAGAAGGAAAACCTGGTATTCTCGATGCCCCTCCTGTTACTTGCCCAGATTGCGTGGAGCTTCGGCCTGGTATCTGGGGCGAGACGTTGGCGGGTGTTGGAAAGATGATCGGGGGCTTACTACGTCGGCAACTTCAAAAGAAGAGTAGAACCCTCCCCGAAAATCTCATCTTCTTTGTCACCAACCGATGCAACCAGCGATGTGTAACCTGTTTCTATTGGCGGCAGCTTGAGGACAAATCCAAGGAAGAGCTGGGCCTCGGAGACATCCGCGAGCTCGCCGCGTCCATTGAAGATCTCACTCTCCTCTCCCTGAGCGGGGGGGAGCCGTTTCTCAGAGACGATCTCGCAGAAATCTGCGGAGAATTCATCGGCAACGCCAACCCGGAATACCTCTTCATACCGACGAATGGCATGCTGCCGGACCGTATCGCCGAGGCGACAAGAGACATCCTCAGGCAGCACCCGAAGAAGCTTTGCGTGAGCGTGTCCGTTGATGGAATCGGAGACGACCACGACAGGATACGGGGCGTGCCGGGGAGTTTCCAAAACGCCATGCAAACGGCAGAAGCGCTCGCATCCCTCGCCAAGGATAGATCCGACTTCACCGTGCAGACCTGCACGACCGTCCACCATCAGACAGCAGAACACCTGCCCGACACGATGGCGTACCTGGCAAAGACGGGATACTTCGACTTTCACAGCATCGAGTTCCTGCGGGGAAGCCCCCGGGACAGCGGCCTGCGTCCTCCAACGGCGGCCCAAGCGCGGAATCTCTTACCCGTCATCCGCCGATACTGGCGCTCGTATCACGCCACGCTCCCCTACACCTGGCTGGAACGGCATCTGCTTTTAGGCCTTAAGTTCGCAGTCCTCGACGAGGAGATACGCCGCATGGAGGGACGGCCCCCCCGCTGGCCGTGCACGGCGGGAACATCAACAATCGTCATCTACCCCGAAGGCGATGTCGCCCTATGCGAGGCAACAGAGCCGTTGGCGAACCTCAGAGCTTATGATATGCGTCTCTCAAGACTTTTAGACGCTCCCGTCGTGAAGAACACTATCAGTGCGTCTAGGCAGTGCGCGTGCACCCACGGCACCTTCATCCACCATGCGATGCTCGCACACCCATCCCGATACGTGCATCTCCTACCCTATGTCTCAAAAACTCTACGATGAAAATCCTCATTGTTTCGCCATATTACCCCCCCTATTGCAGCGGTGTCACCGTCTATGTGGCACGGCTTGCTGAGGGTTTGGTGGTGCGCGGTCACAGCGTCTGCGTGCTCACCGCCAGACATGATCGGCATCTCCCAGGACGGGAAGTCGTCAATGGCGTCGACGTCCGACGGATACCTGCACTGTTTGGCCTTTCAAAGGGGAAGTTCAAGCCGATGCTTTTGCCGACGATTTCGCGCGTGGCGAAAGACTTCGACGTCGTCAACGTGCATGCGCCGTTGTTTGAGGCAGGAGCGGTGCTTGGGCTCCTCAGAGAGAAACGTCCCATCCTCACCTATCACTGCGACCTGGCATTGCACGACCCTCTCGGACAGGTCATCGAGAGGGCATATTACGGCCTTCTCCATCTGGGGATGGGAAGCTGCCACCGCATCGTGTGTCATGGTCACGAGTACGCGGGTCATTCCCGCATCAGCTATGCCATCGACAAGGTAGTCCCCATTCCGCCCCCCATCACGCCCTTTGCGCCGGTGAAGGATAGCAGCTACCTGAGGAGACGCTGGGGGATCAAAGACGGGCCTCCTGTAATCGGATTCTTGGGAAGGCTGGTTCGGGAGAAGGGGCTGGCGTATCTCGTCGACGCCATCCCCCACATTCGACGGGAGGTTCCCGGCGCCGTCTTTGTCATCGCAGGAGAGGGCGAACACGTCGCGGGGGGCAAACGGCAGTCAGTTCTTGAGGCATTGAAGAGGAGGACTGAGGGGCTCAGGGGAGTGGTGTTTCCAGGGCATGTTCCCGCAGAGGACCTCGAAGCCTTCTATTCCCTGTGCGACGTCTTCGTGCTTCCGAGCTGCGCCAGTCTTGAATCGTTTGGCATGGTGCAAGTCGAAGCCATGCTGTGCGGCACGCCCGTCGTCGCCTCAGATCTCCCCGGCGTGAGAGAGCCGATAAAGAAGACAGGAATGGGTGTGTTGGTCCCACCAAGAAATGCGAAAGCCCTTGCCGAAGGCATCGTCGATGTCCTAACGCATCCCAGGAGGTATGCTGTCTTCCCAAAAGCGATTCAAAAGACGTATGGATTGAAGCATGCGCTTGATGGATATGAGCGGCTTTTTGCATCGATTGCCGTCCACGGAAAAAAAGACCCGGCACAGGGAGCCTAATCACTGAGGAAAAGACGGGCATCTTTTTAACTTCCTTTCCTATGAGTTTGCACTCATCAAATAATGGGTGGCGGAGGCAGTCATGGAACCGTATGCGTTGTGCAGGAGCGGGATTGGTGCGTTGGACGAGATTTTGGAGGGCGGTTTCCCCGAGGGCCACGCGATTTTGGTGGCGGGTGCGTCGGGGACGGGCAAGACGGTGCTGACCAGCGAGATTCTCTTTCGCGGCGCCCAGAAGGGGGAGGTCGGCTTGTACCTGTCGTTGACGGAGTCGGCTGACCGCATGAAGCGCAACCTCATGAAGTTCGAGTTCTACGATGACGCGCTCGTGGACGAGGGGAAGGTGAACTTCCTTGAGATCGAGCACGACGCCTGGCTCATGGGTGTGCAGCCGCAGTCGGTGCACGACGTCCTGGCCCGCATCAAGAGCATCATCGACGAGGTCAAGCCGCGGCGCATCGTCGTGGATTCGTTGACCGCCATCTGCAACAACCTCAAGGATGAGAGCAAGATCCGCGAGTTCATCTTCCGTCTCGGCTTCGAGCTGTCCCGGATGCGGTGCACGCTCTTCCTCATAAGCGAGACGCCGCCTTTGGCCTTCCAGTACTCGGTGTTCGGCGTCGAGGAGTTCATCGCCGACGGCATCATACTCCTCAACGAGTTCGAACGCAACGGCGACCTCGTGCGGACGATGCAGGTCATCAAGATGCGCGGCGTCGAGCACAGCAGGAACAAGCAGGTCATGAACATCTCGTCGTCTGGCGTCGAGCTCATCCCCATGTTCAAGGGCGGCGGCGGATAGCGGGCGCCCGCGTGGCTGTCATGGACGCACTCACCGCCCTAGGGGCGGCCCAGGTCGCGGTGCTTTTGGCCGTTTCCGCGCGCATCGTGTACCTTGGCGTAGCTCGTCGGGACCTCCTGCGGCGCAAGACGGTGGTCCTGTCTGCGGGGACGGCCCTGTTGCTTGCGTCGTCTGTGGTGCTTGGGACGGGTGTCCCAAGCCAATCTGCCTTGTTAGCTGCTGAGGTGGCCGCGGTTCTCGCCTATCTCCTTTTGACGTTGGCGTTTCTGGGGCCGGTGACACGCTCCCGCCAGGAGGGATTGCTTATCGCTTTCTATGCGAACGTGCTGTTGCTGATGCTTGCGGCGAACTCCGCGGGGTCGGCAGCGTGGCCGTGGCGGCTCTTCCCCTTGTGGAAGGGGGGCATCCTTGTCGTGGTGCTCGGGGGGTTGGCCGTGATGTGGCGGAGGACCCGCTTTGGCGCCTTCGTGCCGCTCGTGTTCGGCGTCGGGCTGCTTTTTGTGGCGACGGCGGCAGGTGAATGGGCGGGCGGGGGGGTAGTGGCGGAGCTTCTCTTTTTGAGCGCCTATCTCGTGTTCGGGTGGGGCGTGCTCGGGCTCGTTGATTTTCGGGAGGTCTCATCGGAGCAGCAGGTGTTCCGAGTAGCGTATATGCCTGAAGACATCGGGAGCAAATCCCAGAGGAATTGGAAGCTAAGCCCGGGGAGCATCCACCTCCTCCACACCGCCAAACCCCACCCAGCATTCACCATCTTCTGCGACCAAGTCACCCACGGCCTCGCGGGACTCGTCATCAGCCGCCACCACCCCAAACAGATACGGCAACGCTACGGCCTTGCGAAGACCCCACTCCACTGGCTCGCCGACACCCACCCCGACGACAAGGCGCGCATCCCCCCCAAGCCCGAGCGCATCTACCGGCTCATCGAGGATTTCGTATCAGACGACGAGCCGCGCGTCGTGCTCCTCGAAGGGCTCGAATTCCTCGCAAGCCACACCAGCTTCGAGCTCGTCCTCCACTTCGTCGCCCGCCTGCGCGACGCCGTCGCCGACACCGCCACCCGCGTCATCCTCCCCGTGGCTCCCGGCGCCTTCACCAAGCGCCAGCTCAACCTCCTCGAAAAGGAAGGCACGCTCATCGCCCAAAGCATCCCCCTTCCCGGGAAAAACCCCTTTAAAGGGAGAAAAATACCATAGTGGATGACGCAACATTTCCCATTGAACGTGTACGTCATCCAATACGCAGAAAACGGCTTTGCTGTTTTCGCGCACCGGCAGCCGGAGGCTGCCTTGGGTATTCGAAGGCATAACCTGTAAGATTTTGTCAGGTTTTTATGTCCCAGACTATAATCAACCAACAAGGCACCATGAACCCCTACAGCCTCCTCACGCTCTTCGCCGTCATCGTCAACTGCGCCCTCGGCGTCTACGTCTTTGCCAAAAGGCCCGGCCAGAAGAGCAACCAGATGTTCTCGCTCCTTTTGCTGTCGGTGGTCTGGTGGACGTTCGGCCGCTTCATGCTCTTCAACACCGACACGGCCGCCGAAGCCCTTATATGGGGGAAATTCACCTACTTCGGCGTCGCCTTCCTCGGCGTCCTCTTCCTGCACTTCACCCTCATCTACCCCACCGAAGACGTCGACAGCACGAAAATCAGCGACCTCATCGTCCTCCTCTACCTCATACCCCTCTTCTTCGTATTGCTTTTGCCCACCAACCTCCTCATCACCGGCGTCTCGCACCACTACTTCGGCTACGACATCGAACGGGGGCCCTTCTTCGGGCTCTTCGCCCTCTACCTCACCGCAGCCCTCGTCTACGGCATGGCCCGCTTCTACAACGCCTACGTCAAGGCCTACAGCTTCCTCGAGCGAAAGCAGATGAAGTACCTCCTGCTCGCAGCCGCGGTCGTCGCCATCTTCGGGCTTGCCGCCGACCTCGTCCTGCCGTATGCTGGCATCAGGCTGTACCCCCTGGCGAGCTGGCTCACCGTCTTCATGGCCGCCTTCATCACCCGCGGCATGCACAAATACGACCTCATGGTGGTGACACCCGCCACCGAAGAAGAAGTCGAGAGCGTGGGAGACAGGGAAAGCCTGCTCAGCTACGGCTACACCTACCTTTACACTGAAGACGACCTCGAACCCGCCTTCAACACCTTCCTGCAGGAACTAAAAAAAGGGGGGAGAGGCCTCGCCATCACCCGCATGCTGCCACGGCACGTCCGCGAACGCTACCGGCTGAAGACGACGCCCGTCCTCTGGCTTACCGAAAACGAAGGCCGGAAAGCAGAAAGCGTCCCCCCGAAACTCGAACAGCTCTTCGGCATGCTCCGCGACTTCATCCACAAAACACCCCGCCCCCTCATCCTCCTTGACGGCCTCGAATACCTCATCAGCTACAACAGCTTCGACCTCGTCCTCCACTTCGTGCAAAGCCTCAGAGACTATGCCGCCGCCAACGACGCCCTCGTCATCCTCACCGTGGAGCCAGGCGCCCTCGACCAACTGCAATTGAAGAAAATAGAGCGTGAAATGGACGACGTCGTCGGACCCAAGGAACCGGCTACTCGACGCTGATGAGGCCGCCGCCGTCGAATAGGGCCTCCAAGGTCGCCTCCTCCACTGCGGCAAGCAGATCGTCGTCGGCAAGTTCTCCGAAAACCTGCACCGTATAAAGGACGTCGGTGGCGCCCGCCTTGGCGACGATGTCCCGCAGATGAGCGTCGGTGCGCGAAAGCAGCGCCGAATCAACCGACGGGGGCGCCGAAAGCCGCAGGCAGCGGATGCCCTCGCCCAGGGCCGTGGGAATCAGCGAAACGTAGACGTCCTTGCCGTCGTCGTGGCCCTTGCCCGACCCAGACACCGTGAGGGGGATGGTTCGCCACTCGAGCAATTGGAGGTTCTCGACGCCGAGGTGTTTGAGGGTCTTCTTCACGTCGTCGAGGTGTTCCTCGTTGACTTGGACGCTGACTTCGCGGCCGACCAGCGAGAACTGGAGCACCCCGGAATGCTTGAGGCCCGCAAAGAGGTCGTCGATGTCGCCGCCGGCATAGGAGCCGCCCAGTGCGATGCGATGCTTCATGGTGTATGGGATGCGTGGTATGAGAGGATGGCCGCCAGAAGCAGCCGGGCCGCGGCCACCGACGATGCGGTGCCGTGGTCGTGGGGCGGGGACACTTCCACGAGGTCGAGCCCGCAAAGCCGCCCTGACGCCGCGACAGACGATACTATGTCGCGAAGGTTATTAAATCCCGGGCCGCCGGGCTCAGGGTTGGCGACGCCGGGGGCGACGCCGGGGTCGAGGACATCGCAGTCGACGCAGAGATAGAGGGGGGCGTCGCCGACGAGACCCGTGACCTCTTCGGCTGTGGCATCCGGGCCCAGCCAGCGGACCCCCAATCGTTGGGCGTGCTCCAATTCCTTCTCGTCATAGCTTCGCACGCCGACCACGACCACGGGAACCCCGAGCTCCGCCACCTGATGCATGACCGTCGAATGGTTCCACGCCGAGCCGTTGTAGTCCTGCTTGCAGTCGAGGTGGGCGTCCAGCGAGACGACGACGAGGTCTGGCGACTCCTTGGCGAGGGATTCGACGACAGGATAGGAGAGCGTGTGCTCGCCGCCGAGCATGACGGGAAGGAAGCGGGGATTCGCCTTCCTGATCGAGGCCAGGACCGACCGCATCCGCTCAAATGTCGCCTCGAGGTCGCCGTGGACGACGTCGACGTTACCCGCGTCATGGAAGGCGACGTCGAAGAAGGAACCCCCCTCAGCCTCCTTCTCCAGCTCGAGGAACTCCCGGCGTATCGTGTAGGGAGCCTCGCGGCTGCCGCTCCGATACGTCGACGTCGAGTCGAATGGGACGCCAAAGAGGACGACGCCCGCTTCAGACAGGGGAACCTGCGAGGCAAGGCAGAGATTCGCGTCAAGGAAGGGATTCATGGGAGCGTTAATATGGAGGAATCCTCCTTAAAAGATACAAGCAACGACGCACCATCGAAGACACATGCCAACATCATGAAACACCCCCACGCCCTGGGCATCGTCATCGTCTACGGCCTGCTGGCCCTCGCCCTCACCTACCCCCTCGTCGCTGAGCCCGCGGGCCTTCTCGAGATACGCCATGAAGCAGTCCCATCCATCGGGGAAAGCGACGTCCTCCAAGCCCTCTACAAGATAGCATGGCACCATGAGGCGTTGGTCGGGGGTGCCAGCCTGCTTGCCACCGACACCACCTACTATCCCGCCGGATTGACCCCTGCCCAGGACAACTTCATGCCCACCTACAGCGTGACCGGCGCCCTCATCCACTACTGGACGTCCCTGACGGTGACGCACAACATACTTATCCTGGCCACACTCACGCTCTCGGGCATCACCTGCTATCTGCTTGCCAGGGAATTCACCGGCAACGGCTCCCCCGCCGTCTTCGCCGGCCTCGTCTACATGAGCCTGCCCTACCTCCTGCACGAAGCCGCCACCGGCCACGCCAACATCATGCAGCTCCAGTGGATTCCGCTCATCCTCTTGTACACGAGACGGCTCCTAACCGACCCCCAATGGAAAAACAGCCTCCTCCTCGGCGTCTGCATCAACCTCCAGTTCCTCTCAAGCACGCAGGTCACCGTCTACCTGCCCGTCATGCTCACAGCATATGTCATCGGCCTCTACGCTCTCCCATGCATCCGGCATACACTGGACAACCAGAGCATGTATCGACTCGTCTTCTTGGCGGTAGGAGTCTTCCTGCTATTCGGGTCGCCCTATCTGTGGGCCATCCTCCAGCACGATGAATTGGCGACCCGCGCCCTCGAGATGAACCGCCTTGACATCTTCACGCTCACCCCCCCCGCAGAACTCGTCAGCCCCGACTCGATGCTCGCCGTCGGCGCCATACCCCTGCTGCTTGCCATCGCAGCCCTCATCCACGATATCCGAAGCAGGAGCCCGAGCCGCTTTGCCCTCTATCTGCTCGCGTTCGCGGGCGTCCTTTTTGCCATCGGCCCCGTCACCGGCTACGCCCCCTACACGCTCCTCTACTACCTCTACGTGCCCGTCCAGTTC
>CAYUFO010000053.1:0-9569 GCA_964443985.1 uncultured archaeon
TATCTGCGCAAGATGACGACCGGCATCGAGGAGCTCGTCGCCCAGAACCGCGACCTCATGAGCCGCCTATCTGGTGAGGGGTCGGCTCCTTCAACGGGCCAGAAAGCCGAGGCGACCTACCGGACGCCCGAAGGCGAGGAGGTCACCACCACCTACGTCGTCGACGAGGGGCCAAGCGAGGACGAGCTCGTCGCAGAGAACCGCAGGCTGCGGGAAGGATTGCAAAAGAGGAAGAAGAAATAGTGTTACGATAGGATTGCTGCTATCTCTTTCACAAGGTCTTCGGGTGTCTTCCCCTCGTCCTTGTCATCGGTGTCTATCGTTAGGTCGGCATACGTCTCGTAGAGGGGTGTTCTCTCCTCATATAGTTCCCTCAGGGATTGTGTTGTCGAACCGATTACCCCCCGTGCAGTCGGAGAGCCTATTCTTTGGATGACGATATCGAGAGGAACATTGAGGTAGACGATGGTGGTAATTTCCCCCAAACGTTTCATCGCCTTCGACGAGTAGACGCAGCTGCCGCCGGGGGCGAAGACAGTGTTGTGTCTTCGGAGTCCGAGAATAACGTCCTCCTCTCTTTGCAGGAGTTCACTCGCACCAAATCGTTGGAGATACTCCCCAGGAGACATGCCAATCTCCTCTGATAATAGATCATCGACGTCAACGAAGGCATAGTGTATCTTTTTTGCTAGGAGTCTGCCCACAGTACTCTTGCCTGAAGCAGGCATACCAATCAAGGATATGTTCGGTGGCTTGCTGCCATCAGTCATCGTTCCAGGCTGGATGGAATGCGTTGGCGGGCGTAGAGGTCTTCGATCTTCTGCCGCTCCCGGATGAGGTGCAGTCCCCCGTCGAGGACGAGGACTTCGGCGGGCAGCGGCATGCTGTTGTAGGTCGAGGCCATGCTCATGCCGTAGGCGCCGGCGTCGTGTATGGCGATGAGGTCGCCCGCTTTGACGCGGGGAAGCTTCCTGTCTCGGGCGAGGATGTCGCCTGACTCGCAGAGGTTGCCGGCGATGCAATAGGTCTTGATAGCCTTTGTCCCGTCGCTGCCCACCACCGACACCTCATGGTGGGCGTCGTACATGGCGGGCCGCACGAGGTCGTTGAAGCCCGCGTCGACGTTGATGTAGGACACCTGCTTTGATTCTTTGACGCTCGTCACCCGGGTGAGCAGGATGCCCGCCTCGCCGACGAGGAATCTGCCCGGCTCAAACCACAGCGACGGGGTGATGCCTATCTCCTTAAAGGATTCTTTGAGGGGGGCAATCACTGCCCGGGCATACGCTTGGGGCGAGGGCATCTTCTCTTTATGGTAGGCGATGCCGAGGCCCCCGCCGACGTCGACGATGCGGGGAGCGAAGCCGAGCTCGCCGTCAAGCGCCGTGATGAATCGCGCCATCTTTTCCCCAAGCTCCCGGAACGCCGCGACGTCGGCTATCTGGCTGCCGATGTGGGTGTGGACGCCCACGACGTCAAGACTGTCAGAGGCGAGCGCCTGCCGGTAGGCGTCGAGTGCGACGTCTCCTGCGACAGGGAGCCCGAACTTCGACGACGCCAACGCCGTGGCTATCTTGGGGTGGGTGTGGGCGTCGATGTCTGGGTTGATGCGAAAGGAGACCCTCGGTGGCGCTTCCAGACGTTCGGAGATGGCGATGAGGCGTTCGAGCTCGCTGGTGTTGTCTAGGTTGATGACGATGCCTGATTCCGCGGCGGCCTCGAGGTCGAAGTCCGACTTCCCGTTGCTCGTGTAGATGATGCCTTCGGGGTGAAAGCCTGAGCGCAGGGCGGCATCGAGTTCTCCAAGCGAGACGATGTCGACGGATGCGCCCAGCTTTCGCAGGATGGAGAGGATAGCGAGGCTGGTGTTCGCCTTCACGGCATAGCAGACGGCGACGTCGCCATAGTGGCTGGCGACGGCCTTCTGGAACTTCCCGTACTGGGTTTGTATCCGTTCCCCGTCGTAGACGTAGAGGGGGGTCCCCCAGCGCTCCACCGCTTTCTGGGCCAGGTCAGCATCCATAGTGCGTCTTTCTAGGATAGATAGTCAGCCGTTAAATATCGTGTTCCTTCGCGTCGTTGACTGTTTTATTGAAAGACGATATGAATCTATTGGTCTTTTCCATTGCCCGTGAGAACCGTTCATTGGCGAGCTCGACCAGGAATTCGATGTAGGGTTCGTCGACGAGGCGGACGCCGTCCCGTTGGACGGGGGCGGCGATGCGTTCGGTTGAGAGGACTTCCACGGCCCATCGGTCGCTGTCAAAGGCGATGAGGCCCGTCCGCTTGAATCCGCTTGCGATGGCGAGGTCGATGACCTGTTTTGCCTGCATGCGGGTCCGGCAGTGGAGGTGGAGGATGAACGATTCCTGTATCAGCCACGTCACTCCCTCAACGGGCTCCAACGCATCGAGGATTTCCTTGGCGGTAACGGTGCGATGCCATTTGCCGAGCCAGTCGTCGTGGAGCTTGCTGCCGACGTCGGAGAGGAGGACGATGCGGCCCGAGCAACTGGACGTCGTATAGAAATCAGGATGGTCGTTGAGGTCGTCGAGGAAGCCGACGAGGGCGTCGTCGACAGCCCCCTCGCTTCTGGCCTTCCGGTATTTTGCCAGGGCGGCCCTTTTCTTTTGGAGGAACCGGTCGGTCATGGCCGATAATCCTAGAAAGCCGTTGGAGGGTCCACGACGGCTCCCGACCGAATCGAGCGGGTCGTGTTCTCGCAGCCGACGACGCCGAAGGTGATGGACTGGTTGGTGGCCAGGGAGAAGTGGCTTCCCGTGCGATGGGTTGCTCCGGGTTCGAGGACCCCGCAGCCGAGCGGATAGTCGAGTCCGTTCACGTGCAGGTCGATGAATCCGCAATGGATCAGCGAAGAGCCGGTGTTTTCGATGGCGAGGTCGAATAGGCCGGCTCGGTTCTC
This sequence comes from uncultured archaeon, assembly GCA_964443985.1. Lineage (GTDB taxonomy): Archaea > Altiarchaeota > Altiarchaeia > IMC4 > JBDREA01 > JBDREA01. The sequence goes on from CAYUFO010000053.1 coordinate 2,924, forward strand.
GTGTTCTTGTACGGAGACGTTGAGGCTGGTCTGGTTGCAGAAGCCCTGTGCCAGAGACTGCCTGTTTTCCGGGCTCGAGCGGAACCGCTCCATGACCTTCTCGGTGGGATAGGTGTAGGCGTCTACCGCCTTTTGGTATGCGTTGGCGGCGAGGTCCTCGACCATCCTGTCATAGCTCCTTTCGAGCTTCCCGTAGAGCCCCGCCCGATACAGGTAGCGGTACTGGAGTCGCAGGCAGGTTCGCTCGGCCTCGTCAGCGGTAAGAGAACCAGCATCCTCCCTGAGAGCGTAGGTCATGGCGTGGCACCCTTCGTGGACGAGCACTGACGTCTTGATGACCTCGTCGGTATCCGATGACGAGGGTTCAAGGAGCTCTCCCGTCGGCAGTCGGAGGGTGGTCGGGTCGTCCCCACCGGTGTCTGCTGGCATCCGGTAGTCCAGCGACGAGACGTAACTGCAGAGCATCTCCCTGTCCTGCGGTGAGCGCTGCTCGATGAAGGAAAGCATGTCGATGAGCCGGAACATCTTCGACGACACGCTGACCTTCGGGCACAGGCCCGCATAGTAGTCGACGGCGAGGACGGCGGCGACGAGGACGAGTATCACCGGCACGATGACGAGTATGTTGGGAAGCGACGTCTTCACCTCCCGACCCGCCCGCACCCGCCGGGGTGGTCTTCTCGCCTCCATCTCGGCCCTGATGTCGGCCATCTCGAGCTCGAGGGAGCTTATGAGGTTCTTGATGCGGGCGAGCTCCCTTTTGGGTGTCTCGGCGTCGGTGGTGCGTCTGGCGACCGCCTTCTTGAGGTCGGCGAGCTTGGCAAGCGAGTCCTTGGCGGCCTGGCCGCGCTGTTCCTGCTTGACGGAGAGGATCTGCCGATAGGTCTCATAGATGCTTGCCGCGAGCGGACGGTGGGCCTGTTCGAATTCCTCGTTGGAGATGAGCCCTCCCGCGACGGATTCCTTGAGTCGCTGCTCCTCGGGCACGAGCGAGGAAAGACGCTCTTGGAGCTCGGCGAGCTTCTTGCCGCGCTTGTCTGCCGCATCCTCGAATACCATGGCGCATACTAATGCGAGACGGGATTTATATAACCTGGAGGCCTATACCATTGCCATGGTATCCGGGAGCCGCATCGTAGAAGCCCTGGCGATGATTGCCGTGCTCGGCGTCGTCGCCTACAGCTTCTTCCCCGGCCTCCTTGAAGGGGAGACGGAACTCTACACGACACGCCTCCTTGACGTGCCCGTGTCGTCGACCACGCCCTTCAGCTCCCTTCCCGAGAACAAGAACCTCGCTCTGAGGACAACCGACGACCCTGCAGCCATCACCTGCAACTTCGAGCTCGCAGCCATCTCCAACGCCGAGCGGCGCGGCATCATCGTGACCGTCGAGCGGGGCGCACAGGAACTCTTTATCGGCGAACGGGAGGTCTACATCCGCGGGTCGACCGACGACGAGATCCTCGCCTCCTGCCACGCCTACGCCTGTCTGCTTCGGGGCATCTCGTGTCCCGACGACCTCCTCTCGGCACGCACCATCATCTGGCAGGCCGATAACCTCTCGCTCGTCGCCGACGCCAACCTGTCGGCCGCGGGCACCCGGGGCTACGCAGAGCTCCTCGGCTTATTCGGCTACGTCCAGTCCTCAAGGCTCGACAGGAACGGCGACGGCGTCATCGACTCCTTTGAGAAGAAACGCGCCGCCGTGGCGATACGCCCCTATCTCGCACAAGACGGCGAATGCACGCTCCAGGAGATACGAAACATCTACCAGGCAGCCAACGCAACAAACGAGACCGTCAGCTGCGGCATCGCCCCCGCCATCCACCTCATCGAATCAGACGAAGATCGCATCGTCGTCGAAGACGACGGACGCATCCTTTTATATGGCAGCGGACAGAATCTATTTAGCGAGGCCGTCATCGTCCGCGACGTCATCGCGCCATCCTACATCCGGGCGGTGTACGGCATGCGTTAACCTCGTTTCGTGATGCGAATATGGCCAAGGTAACCGATGTCATGCAGGGAAAGAAAGAGGAAGTAGAGCACGCCCTCATGGGAGCCACCCAACCTGAGAAGAAGCCGGCATCCCAGAAGAAAGCCGAAGGGGAGAAAGCCACCAAAAACGCAGCCTCAGCTGAAGAATCCCGCCGCGTCGTGTCCATCGGCGAGCGGCAGTTCGAGGTCCTCACCGAGTACCGCATCAATGCGACGGTCTTCGAGGCCCTCGCGGCACGGTCGGCCATCGTCATGAACGCCATCGACCGCGCCCGCCGAGACGCCTACGACCGCGACCGGGAGGAACGCGAGAAGCCCGCCTACAAGCACACCATCCTCATGGGACAAGACGACGTCAGCCACAACCTCAGGGCAAGCATCTCGGTCTTCGCAAACGGCGTCGTCGTCCAGACCCTGCGAGCGCAGTAACCTTCGGGGGTGAGCGGCGTGGGCGTCAATCTCCGCGACATCCTTCCCCCCAAGCCCATCGACCTCGCCGTCCTGTCGGGGAAGACGCTCGCCGTCGATGCCAACAACACCGTCTACCAGTTCCTCTCCTCTATCCGCCAGCCCGACGGCACGCCCCTCATGGACACGAAGGGGCGCGTCACCTCGCATCTTTCGGGTTTCTTCTATCGCACGACTCGCTTGCTCACCATGGGCATCCGGCCCGTCTACGTCTTCGACGGACGCCCCCATCCCCTCAAGGAGCGCGAGATAGCCCGTCGCCGCCGAACGAAGGCCGAGGCCACGCGCGAATGGCAGAAGGCACTCGACGAGGGAAGGACGGCTGACGCCGGCAAATACGCCAAGAGAACGAGCACCTTCACCGACGAGATGAAGGAGGAATCGTTTCGCCTGTTAGAGGCGATGGGCGTCCCCGCAGTCCAGGCTCTCGGCGAGGGTGAGGCCCAATGCACACACCTGTGTCGCAAAGATGCGTCCTTCTGGGGCGTGGGCAGCATGGACTACGACGCCCTTTTGCTGGGTGCCCCCAGACTCATCAGGGGATTGACGCTCTCCGGGAAGATAGAGCCGGGCGTCATCGAGTTAGAGGAGTCTTTGGCTTCGCTCGGCATCACCCGTGAAAAGCTCATCGAGCTCGCCCTCCTCGTCGGCACCGACTTCAACGACGGCGTCGCCGGCATCGGGCCCAAGAAGGCACTCGCCGCCGTGAAGAACGGGGAAGCGCATTCATTCGACCTCGGCGTCGGACTGGACGAGCTCAAGGCCGTTTTCCTCGACCCCGCCGTCACAGACGACTACCAGATACGCTGGGGAGCCCCCGACCTTGACGGCCTGGTTTCGCTGCTCGTCGACGGCCACGATTTCAGCCGCAACCGCATCGAAAAGACAGTATCAGAGCTCGAAAAGGCCCACCGGCAGTTCACCCAACAGGACCTATCCCGGTGGATGTAGGGGGGCGGATTCGAGCACGGCGTTGAGGCTGCCGAGCGGGACGCCGTGGGCGTCCGCGACGGGACGGCACTTCGCCTTGTAGAGAAAGCAGACTGCCCCGCGTTTCTTGGGTGCGTAGTCGGGGACTGTTTCCCGGCACGCCATGCCCTTGGCGATGACGAGGTCCGCTCGTTCGTAGGCGTCATGAAAGGGGTTGGGCGCCTTCTCCAACACGATGCCTATCTCCTCCCCTCGGGGGAGGAGTGTGACGTTCCCGGGGAACCGCATCCGTCTCACGTCCTCGAGGGTCGCGTCGTCCTGCCGCGGGGAGGAGAGGGGGCAGACGGTCACCGGCCCGCGTGCCGAAAGCTCGCGGATGAGGACGGCATCGAAGACGAGCTCGGCGGTGTTGTCGGTGACGTACAGTATCGGGGTCTTGGCGGCATGACAAACACGCATTGCTGCCTCAATGTCGTCAATTGCCCGGGGCATCTCAAGCAATCCCCGGACATGCTCCTCGAGCGCATCGATATCGACGTCATGGTCGTTGGCGCCGAATTCCATCGTGTTCCCCGCGAGAGCGACCTTGAATGCCCGTTTCAGCCGTTCCACTTCGGTCTTTCCCTCCTCGGCGTACGCCTGGAGCACCGGAGCGAGTTTCTCAGCGGCCGCAAGGCTTTGGTCCTTCAAGCTTCGATAGCGGTCGACGTCGCCTCGAAGCTCGTCAAGTAGTGCGTTTTTCCGCCAGTAGAGGTCCATGGTGGACAGTTCCTTGCCGGCAAGCTCCACATACAGGTGGGAGAGTCGTTTGACTATCTCGTATCTGCGGTCGTCTCCCGCGTCCCGGAATTCGAGGAGACTGCGTCGAAGCGAACACGAAAAGCATTCGGGCCGAACCTTCACGGCGGGCCTCCTTGCGGGATTCGGTTGTCGATGATGAGTTGCGTGAAGTCTTCGGTGTAGTCGATGTCTTTTAGTAGCGTGGTGGGGTGCAATATCCAGTCGGTCACGTCCTTCACCGGCAAGGCAGTCACGGATTCCATTTCCAGCACGGCCTTGTCGGTGGCCACCGCCTCGTCGAGGATGACGCCGAGGTATTCTGCCTCGAGGTTTTCCCGCATCTTCGTGTGTTCGTAGCCGCGTTCCTCGTAGCGGACGAGAAGCTCTGAAGGCGGGCAGCGAAGCACGACGATGGCGTCGGCGAGGGAGAGGCGATGCGAGAGGTGGCTGTCGACGATGGTCAGCCCTTCGCGTCCTCCTCCCAAGCGTGGATGGATGCTTTGTTCAAGCACGTCTTCGTCGATGATGCGCGTGCAGCGGCGGTCATCTTCTTGCGAGGGCACGTCGCCCGATTCAACGAGGGCTTTGACGTCGATGACCGCGGCCCCGAGCCGATGGGCGAGCGCGCGGGCGAGGGCGGTCTTTCCCGTCGCGGGCGACCCGGTTATCGCCAGGACGTGAACGCGCTCCCGGGGGTCGTTTTCGGGTTCCATGCACGTATTTAAATAGCATCGGCTCCTAAATAATAACGAAAATGAGTCCCAGGGTAATCGACATGCCGCGTAAGCGTTTCATCTCCTTTTCCCTCATCGCATCCCTGGTGTTCGTCGTCCTCCTCTCTTCGATGGCCAGCGCCCAGATGGTCGACTCCATCGTCAGCCCCGTGTCGTCGGTCGTCTGCATGATTTATCGCGTCATCGTCCGCGTCGCCGGCGCCATCGCCGGCCTCGTATTCGTCATCGCCGGCGTCAAGTGGGTGGCAAGCCAAGACGACCCCGGCGAGCGAAAGCAGGCCAAGGAGACGATGAAGAACGCCATCATCGGCCTCATCATCATCATGGTAGCCAACAACGTCATCCAGGCCGTCAGCAACACGTTCAGGACCTGCGCGACGGGGACCTAGGGGGCCGTTGCGATGAACTCCCTGTCCCGTGGCGGCGTCTGGCGCAAGGCGGCGATAACCCTCTTTTTGCTCAATGTGGCTGCGTTGTTCGTTGCGGCCCAGCAGGGCTACGACCTCGTTATGGCCATCGCCAGTCCCGCGGGCCGCATCATCTGCAGCATATACGGTGCATTCGTCATGATATCGGGGGCATTGGCGTCGCTCGTCATCGTCTATGCCGGCATAAAATGGATCGCGTCTGGAGAGGACCCGGCCCAGCGAAAAGTCGCGAAATCCATGATAACGCATGCCATTCTCGCCCTCATCATCATCCTCGTCAGTGACAGCATCGTCTCCATGGTCACCGAAGGCCAGTTGGAGGGCTGCGAAGGGATCATGAATTTCTTCGGCGGTCCCGGTTCAGCGTGTCCCACCGGGACGACGGGATATGCTGTGAGTGGGCTCGATGGCTGCCCAGTAGCGGAGAACGTCGCAGGCACCATCTGCTTCACCGGTAACTGCGATTGCGTCTCGCTCAATAACTGCAATATGATGTGTCCGGGTGGTACTCAGACTGGTAGCGGAGTACTCCAGGGTGAAGACTGCTTTTTAGGCGGCACAATCACCGTTACCGCGGTATGCTGCGACACCTAGGATTTACACGTTTGTCGTCTTCTCCCGTCTCAGGGGGAATTTGAGAAATCAGTTCTCGTCGAGGAAGGTGTCGGATTGTTTGACGCCCCAGATGGCGCGGCGGTCGAATCCGCGATTGAAGCGTGAGCGGTCGCCGAGGCGGCGGACGTCGATGTCGACCTCGCGGCCGCCGGTCCGTGAACGCATGACCCACTCTTCCTGGTATTCGTCTTGGCCCGAAGGGTCCTTGTAGACGATGCCGCGAAGCGAGCCGTCGGGTTGCTGGGTGACGCGCCCACCGAATTTGCTCCGCCACTTGGGTGCCTTGTCTTTTCCGCGCACGACGAAGCTGCCGTCGGGCAGGGGATAGACGTTGAGGGTGCCCTCGCCCTGGTGGCCGAAGCCGAGCTTGTAGTTGCCGACGTACTGCGAGGAGGCGTGCCGGACATATGCGGAGGGTGCGCCTGGCTCGGTGACTTCTGCCGAGGGCGGCACCTCGACGTAGCCGCCGGGAGGCGCCTCGATTTCGGCTCCCCTGGGCGGCTCGATGGTGTCTCGTTTCTCGGTGGTGACGATGGAGACCTCCCGGTTGCCTGGCATCGAGTAGTCTCCGCCCTCGAGGATGGCGATGTCTCCCTTCGAAAACGAGTACGACATGTCTTCGTTGGCGCGCTCCTGGCGGCCGTTCGAGCGCAGGATGACCGTGCCCTTTTCGACTTTCACGCGGGTGGCCTC
>CAYUFO010000054.1:0-9490 GCA_964443985.1 uncultured archaeon
CCGTACTGGACGCGGCGGGTCTTCTCGACGACCATGAGGGGGCCGGCGAGGTGGTCGACGCTGGTGTATTCGACGACGGTCATGTCGCCACCTCCGCAATGGATGCCTGGATTGATGCTATCTCTTTTTTGAAGTCGTTCTCGCTCATGTAGCGCATCTTGGCAAGCGACTCGACGGCCGGGTGCTTTGCGAGCTCCTCGACCTTGGCGCCCGCCTTGACGGCCCGGCTTGCGGCATCATAGAAGCCGACGATGGCTGCGAGCATGCCGTTCTGTTTTGTGGGCGAACAGTAGGTGTCGACTTCGTGGTAGGCGTTCTGCTGCAGGAAGTCCTCGCGCAGGATGCGGGCGGCCTCCATGACGAGCTTCTCGCTTTCCGGCAGTGCTTCGGCGCCGACGAGCTGGACGATGTCTTTGAGCTCGGCCTCGCGCTGGAGGATGGTCATGGCCTTTTCTCTGAGAGCGAGGTGGCCGGCGCCGACGGTGGCGTCGAACCAGGGGCCGACCTTGTCGGCGTAGAGGCTGTAGCTGGTGAGCCAGTTGATGCTGGGGAAGTGGCGGCGGTCGGCGAGGCGGGCGTCGAGTCCCCAAAAGACGCGGACGATGCGCAGGGTGTTCTGGGTGACGGGCTCGCTGAAGTCGCCTCCGGGGGGGCTCACGGCGCCGATGACGGATACCGAGCCCGTGCGCTCGGGAGCTCCCCGGGGGACGATGCGGCCCGCGCGCTCGTAGAACTCGGCAAGGCGCGCCGAGAGATATGCGGGGTAGCCCTCCTCGCCGGGCATCTCCTCAAGCCTGCTTGAGATCTCGCGCATGGCTTCCGCCCACCGGCTGGTCGAGTCGGCCATGACGGCGGCGTTGTAGCCCATGTCGCGGTAGTACTCGGCGAGCGTGATGCCCGTGTAGACGGAGGCGTCGCGGGCGGCGACGGGCATGTTGGACGTGTTGGCGATGAGGACGGTGCGCTCCATGAGGGGCTTGCCGGTCGTGGGGTCCTCGAGCTTGGGGAATTCGTCGAGGACCTCGGTCATCTCGTTGCCGCGCTCCCCGCAGCCCACGTAGACGATGACGTCGGCGTCAGCCCACTTGGCGAGCTGGTGCTGGGTGACGGTCTTGCCGGCGCCGAAGGGGCCGGGGATGGCGGCGGTGCCGCCCTTGACGACGGGGAAGAAGGTGTCGATGACGCGTTGGCCGGTGACGAGGGGTTCGGCAGCGTCTAAGCGTTCGGCGATGGGGCGGGCCTTCTTCACCGGCCAGCGTTGGCGCATGGCGACGTCGTGTTTGTTGCCGTCTTTGTCTTTGATGACGGCGACGGTGTCGGTGACGGTGTAGCTGCCCTTCTCGATGGATGCGACGGTGCCTTGGAGCGTGGGGGGGAGCATGACCTTGTGCTCGACGACGTCGGTCTCGGGGACGGTGCCGATGATGCTGCCTGCAGCCAGTTCGTCGCCCTTCTTGACGGTGGGGGTGAACTCCCATTTCTTCTTTTCGTCGAGGGCGGGGGCCGTGGCGCCGCGCAGGATGAAGTCGCCGCTTTCAGCCTTGATGACCTCGAGCGGCCGCTGGATGCCGTCGTAAAGCGAGCGCAGGATCCCGGGCCCCAGCTCCACGGAGAGGGGCTGGCCGGTGGGCTCGACGGGCTCTTCGGGGGTGAGGCCCGTGGTCTCCTCGTAGACCTGGATGGAGGCGAGCTCGCCGTCTATGCGGATGATTTCTCCGATGAGTTTCTCCTCGCCGACGCGGACGATCTCGTACATCTTCGCGCCGCGCATGCCGTCGGCTTCGACGAGGGGTCCTGCTATGCGCGTGATTCTTCCCGTTGCCATTTTTCCTTTTCTTTACGCGTTCGTAGGCATGCCTCCCTTCGCTAGGTGGGATGTGATGCGGTCTTCGCCGCCGGTCTCGTCGGGGACGATGACGGTGATGATGCCTTCAATGCGGAGCGCTTCGAGCTCGGCCTCGAGCTCGCCTGCGTACTTGTTGCTGACTGCGAGGATGCCGCCGTCTTCTCTGAGTTTGTCTTTGAGCTCGTCGATGAGGCCCTCCCGGTACGCGTGGGCGTTCCTGAGGCCGGCGAGCGCGAACCCTGCCGCGAGGGTCGCGTCCCCGATGAAGTAGAGGGGATGCGTCGTGGTGTCGTCGCTGGTGGTGGTCGCTGCCATGGTGTCTCAGCCCATTGCGGGGGTGATCGCTTCGGCCCCAAGGCCGTGGTGCTTGGCGAGGAGGATGGTGCGCAGGTTGCGGACTTCCCGTTTCTTTTCCTCGAGGAAGTCTAGGAGGCTTGCGAGGGTGAGGGGGGCGAGCATGGATTTCGTGTGCAGGTAGTCCCTCGTGGCGGCCTCGGCGGCCGTGCTCAGGGCGACGGCATCGGGCATTGCCTGGTCGTCTGCGTCGACCGTCTCGAAGACGGTGGCGAGCGCCGAAGCCCCGACCAGATCCTTGAGGGTGCCTGCTTCGAGGGGGCTTTTGGCGGCGAGGATGCGCGTGGGGAGGATGCGGCCCCCCTCGATGAGGTGGGGGCCGGGGTCGATGCCCGCGGCCAGGCAGCGCAGGCAGGTGGCGAGGTTGGTGGCGTCGACGCGGAACGCGAGGAGGTCGGCGAGCGCGGGGTTCTCGATGGACTGGAGCTTCCAGGATTCGACGAGGCCGAGGTCGAGGGCGCGTTCTGCTGCGTGGGTCTCTTCGAGGCTGCCGTCTGCTTCGAGCACGGCCCTGAGGGCGTCGCCGAACGGGGGGACGATGCTTCTGAGCCTGGCGACGAATTCCTCGTCCTCCGCGATGGCGGCGAGTTCGGCGAGTTCGTCCTTTCCGAGGGTGCCTTGGGGGGCGAGCACGGCGTCGAGCGCGTCTGCGGGGAGGCCTGTCCGCCTGCCCCGCACGACGGCTTGGAGGTTGCGGTGGTCGCTTTGGGTGGCGAGGAAGCGGTCGAGCTCGGCCTTGTCGTCGGGGGCTATCATGGTGGTGAGTTCTCGGTAGATGCGCCGGTAGTGGCGATCGAGCGCGGCTTCGAGGCTTTTGGGGTCCTCGTAGTCTGCGTCCTGTATCTCGCGATGGTATTCGGTGCCTTCGAGGTTGGCGACGACCTCGGCGAGGCTCCCCGCCTGGGCGAAGGAGGCGAGCTCCTGGCTCGTGAACCGTTTGGCGGCAAGGCCGGAAAGCCGCCCGTAGCAGGCGGCGTAGTCGTCTTCTCTGTCGGCGTACCAGTTCATTGCATTTCGGTGCCGAAGAGCGTTTTGGCCACGTCTGCGCGGACAGCCTGGGACGCGGCCTCGATGAGGGCGGGCAGGCGGTAGTCGATGGTGGCGACGCCCTGGTCGTCTGCGAAGAGGAGGCCGAAGCCGATGGGCTTGGTTTCCACTGTCAGGTCTGGGTGGGCTTTCTTGAGCGCTTTCTCGTCGAGGAGCTTCCTGTGGGCGGGGTCGACGGTGAGCGTCCTGCCGCCCGCGGCATAGCCTTCGGAAACGAGACGTTGGAAGAGCCGCGCCTTGTCTGCGTCGGGCAATGACTCGACAGCGTCCTTCGCCTTCTGGAAGGTCTCGTCGAGGAGCTCCTGCTTGGTCTGGTTGACGCGGCGCTTGGCGGCAAGCGAGGCCTGGGTGACGAGCTTCTGCTTTTGGAGCCGGGCGCGCTGCGCTGCGTCGCGCTCGATGGTGTCGCATTCGGCGGCCGCGGCTTCCTCGCGTTCCTTTCGCCAGTCTGCGAGCGTGGTTTGCGCCTCCCTTCGGATGCGCTCCTCGTCGGCCCGTCCCCGGGCCCTGATAGAGTCTGCGAGTTCCTGGTATCCCATCGTGTTGTCCGGTCCTCCGCTTAGAGGATGCCGCTGAAGAGCAGGAGCAATAGGGCGATGACGAAGCCGAGGATGGCGACGAACTCGGGCATGACGCCGAAGATGAGGGCCTTGGTGAGGATGTCGGGGTTCTTGGCGACGCCGCCGATGCCGGTGGCGGCGACCTTGCCCTGCTGGACTGCGGAGAGTCCCGCGACGCCGACGGTGGCGCCCGCGAAGAGGGCCATCCAGCCCTTGTCGACGTCCATGTCGCCTGCGTTGATGCCCATGACCAGGATGAAGATGGCGATGACGAAGCCGTAGATGACCTGGGTCTGGGGGAGCGCCTGCAAGAGGAGCACTTTGCTGAAGTATTTCTCGTTTTCCGTGGTGACTCCCGATGCGGCCGACGCGGCGATGCCCATGCCGCGCGCGCTGCCGAGTCCGGCGATGGCGACGGCGAGAAAGGCGCCGATGGCGCCGAGGATGGCGCCGCCGTTGGCGATGACCGTGGTCAGGAATCCTGTTTCTTCTGCCATTTCTTATACAACCTCCAATTCGGATGAGCGTGTCGTGTATCTGGTTTTTTCGTGGAAGGGCGTGAATTCCATGCCGTCTCCGTCGTAGAAGGTGCCGAGGAATTCGACGTATTCGAGCCGAAGCGAGTGGACGAAGGCTCCGAGGCCGTTGATGCTGAGGTTTATGGTGTGGCCGACGATAAAAATGATGGCTGCGAACAGGATGCCGACGGTGGGGATGTCGCCGACGATGGCGGCGAGGAAGTTGAAGCTCATGGCGATGCCTGCGGTGGTGAGCATGAGCGCCAATAGTCTGGCGTAGCTGAGGGCGTTGCCGACGAACCCGACGATGTCGAAGATGACCATGAAGCTGCTCTTGATGACGAGGAGGACGACGCCGAATATGACGATGGCAAGCCCCACGTATTCGAAGGCGCCGGGGAGTGCCGCCACCATGTAGTGGGAGTGGCTGGCGAGGTAGAGGATGCTGCCGAAGACTATCTTGTACCAGGCGATGTGGTTGATGAGGGCGTTTCGGTGGTCGCCGTACTTGAAGTAGTTGATGGCGCCGAGGAGGTGGCCGGCCATGAGCTGGAGGAAGCCGGCACCGACGGCGATGCCGAGGATCAGGATGGCGTTGGTGCCGGCCATGGGGTCACGCCAGAGGGCGACGGCGTCGCTGCCGGCGGGGTTGCCGAGGACGTATTTTCCCAGGAAGTCGCCGAAGTAGCTGCCGGTGGCGATGCCGAAGAACATGGTGGCAAATCCGCAGGCGACGAGGATGGTGGCGAAGTCCTTGAGGCCTTCCGAGTAGACGCCGTATTTCCTGTCGAGGATGAGGCCGAGGCCGACGAGGGCGACGCCGTAGACGAAGTCGGTGAGCATGATGCCGACGAACAATGCGAAGGTGGGGGCGATGAGGAAGGTAGGGTCGAGTTGGTGGTAGCGGGGCATGCCGTAGAGCTTGGTGAGCACCTGGAAGCGGCGGAGGATGCCTGGGTTGTCAAGGAGGATGGGGGCGGTCTCGGGGCGCTCGTCGACGTCGGCGAGGTACCGCTTCCCCGTTTCCTTCGCGATGACGGCCTCGACTGCTTGTTTCTTGGCTGCGGGGACCCACAGCAGGTAGGTGGCGGTGTGGCTGGTCGCCGCGCTGCTGCGAACGGCTTCGCAGCGCTCCTTCTCGTTTGCGAGGATTTCCTCGAGGGCGTGCAGGCCGGCGAGGTGGCTGCGCCCGAGTTCCTGCAGGAGCTTGTCGGTTTCCTGCAACTCCCTGCCGAGCCGTGTGAGCTCCTCCTGAGCCTTCTTGAGGTTCTCCTTTGGTGTTCCTTCGAGTTCGAAGTCGAGGACGCGCACGCCCGCCGAGCGCAGTGCCTCCATGGCGGCTTCCCTTTTTTCCGCGGCGACGGTGAGTTGGAAGCCCGCATGGTTCCCGACCGGCGGCGCGGCCTGGTAGGCGTAGTCCTTGCCTGCTGCCGTGGTGAGGGCTTTTTCGAGGTCGCCCATCCGGTCTTCGGGGGCGAGGCCCACGGCCGTCCACGTGTAGGGGGCGGTGCCGAGGTCGGCGAGGTCGAGGTCGATTCCTGCGAGGTGGGTGAGGTGGCTCTTCAGCTCTTCGGTGCGTTTTTCCCCCGCGACGAGCTCCTTTCTCTTCTCCTCGAGCGCTCTCGTTTTGGTCTCGACGTCGTCAAGGAGCGTGGTGGCTCGTGCTTTGAGGGCGTCGAAGGATTCTTCGGTGACCGTCTGCTTTTTGATGCGCTCGATGCCGAGGAGGTCGTCGACGAAGGGGGCCTTGCGCGAGTCGTGCTTTCTGAGGGCGTCGACGAGCTTTCTGGTGCGCAAAAGCAGAAGCGAGACGTCTTGGATTCTTGCGGGTGCCGTTCCCCTGGCCACTTCGTTGGCTTGGAGCTCGGCGTCGTCGATGCGGTCTATCTGGACGACGCCCTCCCGGTGCAGTCGGGCGAGCAGGCGGTCCCCGCAATCGTCTGCGAGGGTGAGCTCCATACGGCACATGCGCGCGGGCTGAAACATCGTTGATACGTTGTTCACCTGACAAATATCACTTTTCTGCAAGGAGCGCCGCGAGGACGCGGTCGACGGCGGCCTTCTCGTTCTTTGTCGCCGTCTGCTTGAGGTCGGAGACCGCTTTCTCGGCCTCCTTTTCTATGGATTTCGATTCCTTCTCGGCCTCTTCCTTCGCTTTCGCCACCAGCGCGTCAGCCTTCTTTTCGACCGCCTTGCGTTCCTTCTCGAAGTCGGCCTCGGCCTTTCGCTTCTCGGACTCGATGTATCCTTCGGCGGCGCTCTTCGCGGCTTGCACGCCCTCCTCGGCCTCTTCTTCGACGGCCTTGATCTTTTCGAGCTCGCTCATTCCTGGTTCCTCACGAATTCCTCGATGATGCGCGCGTAGGCGGGGCGGGTGATGGTGATGCCCACGAGGACGCCCATGATGGTGGTGAAGGCGAATCCCTTGAGCATGCCGGCGCCGATGCCGAGAAGCGGGAACATGGCGGCGATGGTGGTGGCGGCGGCGGTGAAGATGATGAAGAAGGCGCGGCGGATGCGCTCGGCGACGGAGACGACGCGCTCCTGCTTCTTGCCGCGTTTGAGGGTCTCGTCGGTGATGACGATCTGGTGGTCGACGCCGGTGCCGACGGCGGCGATGATGCCGGCGATGGCGGGGAGGTCGAGGTTCCAGTTGATGAGGGCGGCGAGTCCGAGGATGATGAGGATCTCTGAGAGGCCCGTCACCATGATGGGGCCGACGACGAAGAGGAGCCGGTATCTGAGATAGATGACCAGCGACACGGTGAGCATGGCGAGGACGCCGATGTAGAAGCTGTAGCGCAGGAACTTGACGCCGAGGGTGGGCGGCGTCGTCGACTTGCTGACGACTTCGGCCTTGGCTGGCAGGTTGCCGCTGGTGAGCAGCACTTGGTATTCCCTGACCTCCCGCTGGGCGTCGGCGAGCGTCGCCGAGATGCCGCTTATCTGGGCGCTGTAGACGCATTCGCCCTGCGTTTCGAAGTTGAGGCGCGGCGAGCTTCGCAGGCCGACGAGGTCCTTGACCCACTGGGCCGTCCCCTCGTCGGTTCCCTGGACGTCGCGGACGGTGTCGAAGCCCGCTTCTTCGAGATGGTTTCTCAGCTCAGGGGGGAGCTGAGATTCGTCGCCTGCGAGGATGACGGTGTCGTATCCCCTGGCCTGGTAGCCTTCGAGGCGGGTCTGCGTGGCGTTGTCGAGGCTCGCGTTGGTGCCGTTGACGATGACGACTGGGACGCGGCTCCTGTTCTCGATGAGGTCTGCGAGGCTGTCGCCGTAGAGGAAGTCGCTTGTCGGGTCGGCGGCGGTGACGTTGGCGAAGAGGTCATAGATGGCCTTCGTCATGACGACGATGCTTTCGTTGGGGCGGTCGATGTAGATGTCGACGGGGCGGCCGCGCTTGCCGTCGGCGACCTCGCCGAAGCGGCAGGCGCCTGACTTGAGGTGCTTGACGGCGACGGCCCAGGTGTAGCCCGATTCGGCTTGGCCGATGTAGCTTCCCTGGGGGCTCAGGTCGACTTGGACCTCGTTGCCGAGGACGGCGAGCTCGCCGTCGATGCGTTCCTCGAAGTGGGCCTGCTGTCGGAGGATGTTCTCGATGTCGCGTATCTCGGTGGGCGTGGCGCCGGCGACCTGGACGAGGAGGTATTGGTCGCCCCAGCTTCGCACGGGGATGTCTTTGAGGCCGAGGCTGTTGAGTCGGTTCTCGAGTATGCCCTTCTCGACGGTCATGGTGTCGGCGTCGACGGGGCGCTCGAGCTGGAGTTGGAGCTCGGTGCCGCCGACGAAGTCGAGGCCGTAGTCGAGGCCGGCGCCGAAGCCGATGCCCGCTCCTTCGTTGACGGGGACGACGTTGGTGACGAGGGCGAGGCTGGCGATGATGCAAGCGGCCAGCAGGAGCACGCGGATGCTTTTGGTCAGGGCTCTCATGCCTGCCACCTGCGCCTGCTGGCATGCGGGCGCTCAATGTACCATTTGAGGATGCCGGCGTTCATGAACCACGTGGTGATGAGGTCTGCGGCAAGGCCGAGCAGCAGGACTGCTGAGATGTTCTTGAGGGTCTCGATGGGCAGCACCCACGTCGACACGACCTGGATCATGAGGAGGGCGGCGAGCGTCGTGCCCGTCATGGTGAGGCCCGTCGTCATGGCTTCGTCGATGCGCTCGTTGACCTCGAAGCCGCGGCGCTTGAGGACGCGGGCGGTGAGGAGGATGTCGCTGTCGACGCTGTATCCGATGAGCATGAGCAGCGCGGCGAGGCTCGCCGGCTCCATCTGGATGCCGAGAAGGCTCATGCCGCCTGCGGCGATGAGGATGTCGCAGGTGGCGGCGGCGAGGACGGCGACGGTGGGGATGAATTCCCGGAAGGCGGCGGCGACGACGATGGTCATGAAGATGTAGGCGACGAGGAAGGCCTTGAGGCCCTGGCTTCGGAACCGCGAGCCGAGCGTGGGGCCGACGCTTCTGAGATTGATGTTGCGGGGCGTGACGGTGAGCTCGATGGCGTCCCCGAAGTATCCCTGCGCGGCGCGTCGGAGTTCCTCGACGTCGAGGTCGAGCGATGAGACGGCGAGGGTGTCGTCCGTGACGGCCAATTCGGCGGCGGGGAAGCGGCTTCGCAGCCGGTCGAGGTCTTCGCTGGTGGCGTTCGAGACGCCGCGTATGGTGGCGCGGTCGTATTCGGCGAGCTCGCCGACGTAGGGTTCGAGGACGGGCGTCACGGCGTCGATGGTGGTTTCCGTCGCCGTGACGATGGTGAGCTTGTGCTGGTCGGTGCTGGCGTCGTAGCCCCATTGGAGGCTGACTTCTGCGAGCCCGGCGTCCTCGAGGGCGGCTGCGAGGGCTGCGGTTCGTTCGTCGGTGAGCCGCTCGTCGAGTGCGATGTTCATCCAGGTGCCGCCCTGAAAGTCGATGCCGAGGGGCAGGCCGTTGACGGCGATGACGGCGACGAGGAGGAGGGCGATGGTGGGGGGGATGTAGATGAGCAGCCGGTAGTCGACCCGGGCGATGAGCCGTGAATACAGTCTGTCCAACATAGCGTAGTTATTGGATACTGCATCCTATAAAAAGGCTGATTTTAATGTGCGTCCGTCAATTATTCTATTGATGAGAGGGCTGCTCACACAACGAACGAAAGGACAGGCTTCCTTGGAGATGGTCGCCAACTA
>CAYUFO010000055.1:0-9301 GCA_964443985.1 uncultured archaeon
TCCAAGATTACTTCGCCCTTTTTGTGGTTGGCTGTTGGTGGTTTCGGCCGGGGCGAAACTGGCACACCCCGTTTACATGCGGGCGCCATCTTCGCAGCCCATGGCTGCTCGATGACACTGGATAATTCTCCAATACGGATTCGAACCCTAGGAACTCGAAGACTTGTTCCTGGGTACCAGAAGCCGCAGGCTTCTGAGTGTTCCGGCCGGGGCGCTCTGATTCTTTTTGATGGACGAGGAGGGTATTTATTCTGATAGTTGATAATGGGATATGGATGTAACCATGGATGTATTGTTTCGTTTCGGGATTACTGCTTTACTTGTCACCTGTTTCCTGTCGGCGTGGGTTTCGGCGCAAGATGACTCCGGCTTCTTCGGAAGCCTCTGGCGTTCCCTGACCGGCTCTTCTGGAGGAGAACAGAAGGCTGCACCCCAATCAGTCGAGGAAAAGCCGTGTGACTGCGAAGACCTCCAAGCAGGATATGAGAAGCTCATGAAGCTTTACCTGGACCTCCTCGCCCGCGTCGAGGTGTTGGAGGAATGCGTCGACTGCGGGGGCGTGCCCGAAAAGGGGGCGTGCTGCAGGGCTACCAGCGCATCGGCCACTGAAGCCTCCCGCTGCGTGGACGACCAAACCCCAGAGGAGTGCGCATCACTTGGCGGCGCCCTTTTTCCAGGCAGAGCGTGTTCGAGCCTTGCCGCGGAAGAATGCCCTGTGCTGGCGCAACCGACGGGCTCCTGCTGCCATCCCAAGATTAGCTACGTCAACGAGTCGGGCGTCTACCCCGTCGGCTGCCTCGACAAGCTCACCGAATACAAATGCGGATTGCTTCAGGGAACCTGGAACCCGACGCTCAACTGCGAGGAGCTCGGCGCATCGTGTGCGCCGCTTGGCGCCTGCTGCTATTCGGATGCGGGGACGGACACATGCGCCACCGCTATGACCTCTGCAGACTGTGCGGCCCTTGGCGGCATCTTCCATGAAGAGATGTCCTGTGCGAGCCTCGACGTCGCCTCCTGCGGAGGGTCGCCCGTCGACCCGACTGGCGCCTGCTGTCACCCGAGGATAAGCTACGTCAACGAATCCGGCGTGTATCCCGTCCGCTGCCTCGACGACTTGACCGAGTACAAATGCGGTCTCCTGCAGGGCTCTTGGTTCTCCGGCGATGACTGCGCCGAGATTTCGGCAGAATGCGCCCCCATCGGAAGCTGTTGCTATCGCATGGAAGGGGCGCCGGCCTGCGAGAATGCCCTCAGCGAGGGAGCCTGCCTTGACATGGAAGGCGTCTTCCACGCCGGGCAGACGTGTTCGAACCTCGACCTCGACTCCTGTGCGGGTCCCGTGCCTGAGGAGCCAAAGGGCGCCTGCTGCCACCCCAAGATCAGCTACGTCAACGAGTCGGGCGTCTACCCCGTGACCTGCCTCGACAGCCTGACGGAATACAAGTGCACGCTCTTGCAGGGCGTCTGGCATGCTGAGGAGGTCTGCGAGGAACTCGGGGGAAGCTGCCCCCCGATAGAGGAGGAGCCAATGACGACCTCGACAACGCTGCAGAAGGTCAGCACGTCCTTGCAAAACCTGAGACCAGTGTCGACGACGTCGACACCGCACCCTATGACGAGCGTCTGGGCCACAACCTCCCTTGCCAAAAAATATCCCGCGACGACGACCACATTCACCCAGATACGGGGACCATAAGCAGATGACGAATAGTATCAGCCACCTTCAAAAACAGGTTGCCTCGGGCTCGCATCGCATTTTTGAGCGGGGGCTCGTGCAGGCGGGCGAAGGGAACGTGAGCGCCAGGGTGCAAGATAAGGACGAACTCCTCATCACGCCGACGTTCAATGACTATGCTTCGTTGACGGAGGACGACGTCGTCCACCTCGGCTTTTCGGGGAAGAAACTGTCGCAGGGCCGTGACCCCTCCTCAGAATACCGGCTTCACATCGCCGTCTATCAGGCCCGGCCGCGGGTCGGTGCCGTCATCCATACGCATTCACCCTATGCGACGATGCTCTCTGTGGCGGGAACCGATATCCCCGTACTCCTTGAGGAGATGCTCTTGTTCACGGGCGGCACGGTGCCGGTGAGCGACTACGGACTTGCCAACACCGACGCGCTCGCCGAGAACGCCGTAGCCGCGCTCTGCGGGGGAAACGGCATCCTCATGGCCAACCACGGATGCCTCGCCGTCGGGCGCAGCATGGAGCAAGCAGTCAAGGTCGCCGAGCTCGTCGAGAAGATGGCGCGCGTCTACTGGGGAGCCCAGCAGGTCGGCGAGGTGCACACCGTCCCCGAGGCGGGGTGGGAGCTCTTTCTGGACAAGTTCGAGGAGAAATTCTCGACCTACTGAGACTGCTCGAGGCCTGCGAAGAAGGCGGGCCAGAACGGGTCTTGGCGGGGGATGGCCAATGGCGCCGTTGAGCCGTCGCGGCGGGTGAGGGTGCGCGTCTTCACGTCGTCGGTGACCGACCCGATGACGGAGCCTTCGATGCCCTTGTTCTTCAGTGCGGCGAGGATGGCGTCAGTGGCTTCGGATTCGCAGGTGACGATGAGGCTGCCTTCGGCGATGGCGGCGACGGAGTCGATGGCCAAGGCCTCGCAGACCATCTTCACTTCGTCGGGGTAGACGAAGGCCGACTCGTCGACGTCCATGCCGACGTCGCTTGCCGCCGCAACCTCGAAGAGGCCGCCGATGACGCCGCCTTCGGTGGCGTCGTGCATGGCGGAAACGCCGCCGGCTTCCATTGCCGTGAGCGCGTCTGCGACGACGGTCATGTCCCTGCAGCGGGCCATGGCGGCGTCGACGAGCGCATCGTCATGCTCCTCGCGCAGCTTGTCTTCGTAGAGGACGGACAACAAGCCCGCGGCCTCGATGGCGGGCCCCTTGGTCAAAAGCACGTCGTTGCCTGGCTTCGCGCCCGCAGGCGTGACGTAGCCGTCGGCAGGCGCGACGGCGAAGACCGTGATGCCCCCTATGAGGGGCGTCACCGTCGAGGGATAGTAGCCGGTGTGGCCGCCGACGATGGCGATGCCGAGCTCCTCTGCGGTCCGGTGGACGGAGTCGACTATCTCCTCGATGTCTCTTTCGGGTGTCGCGGGCGGCAACAGCAGGCTGTAGGTGAGGTACTGGGGCGCCACCCCCATGACGGCGACGTCGCTTGCGCCGATGTGGACGGTGTACCAGCCGAACATGGCAAGCGACTGGTTGGGTGCGGGGAAGATGGGGTCTTCGGCGACGATGAGGACGCGGCCGTCGCCGAGGTCGATGACGCCGGCGTCGACGCCCGTCTGTGGCGCTACAAGGACTGCTGGATCGGGTTTGCCGAATTTTCCCGCGACGATGCGTTCGAACGCGTCCAAGTCGATTTTGCCGATTTTTTCGCTAGTCATTTTTTCCAAGATATTTTCTGGCGATGTCGCACACGTCGTCGACGACGGCAATGGGATCGGGGCCGACGAGGACGGATACGGGCTCCTTGCCGGGGGCGGCGTTCTCGTAGAAGACCTTGGGGAGGCGGCCACCGGCTGCTTCGATGGCTTTGGCCACCTTCCAGGGCATGGAGGCGCCCTCGGTGGCGGCGACGTCAGCGGGCTCATCCGTTCGGTCCATGACGGAGAACACCCAGCCTTTCTGGCCGCAGTAGCCTTCGAGCCACTGGGAGAACCCAGGGTCGTTGGCGAAGGCGATGCCCGCCCTGACCGCCGGGTCCGTCTTGCGCAATTCGAGGACGAGCCGAGCCATGTGGCTCGAGGAGCCGAGCACGGGGTCGCCTGCCGCCCTGGGAAGACCTGCGACCACGGTGATGCGCCCGTCGACGGCAAGGACGTCGGCAGGCGAGGCGGCGTCCTTTTTGACATAGACCAGGTTGCTTCGGACCTCGGGAACGAGGGAGGCGAAGGCTTCGCATGACTCTAATTTTTTAAGCGCGATCCAGAAGCGCCCGTAGAGCTCGACGTCGTCTTCGCGTGCCATCGCAGATACACATCGCCGCACAGGATAAAAAATACCTTAATCTCTGGATCGAAACCGAAGGAAATGGCGGGTCTCCGAGCGGGTGCGCCCCTCATCGTCCATGAAGGTGGCGGTGAAATAGGGAAGATAGACGACGCCCTCGAAGGAGACGGTCGCGCTCCAAAAGCGGGCGAGCAGCCGCTCGACGTCGCGGTGGCTGTGGTGGGCGGCGTCGGGGGCGACGGCGACCTCGACTGACGAGCCTACGACAAGCTGGTCTTCGAGCCGGAAGCTGGGGCTGTCGAATGCCGGCAGGTCGAGGTTGGAGATATAGCCGGGCTCGACGCCGGGCCGCCGGTCGATGAGTCCGTCGCTTACCAAGGGCATGAGTTTTTCCAGGTCGTCTTCGCGAAAGAGGTGATGCCGCTTGGCGAGTTCTTCTAGGCTGACTTCGTCGTGGCGTACTATGTCGGCGAGGATGTCGCGGGCTTCCTCGTCGAGCTGTTGAATGTGGGAAAGGATATGCGATGCGGCAACGCGGCGTTCCCGCTTCAATCCCACCGACTCGGTGTAGTAGAGTTCGAGCGTGGCGAGATTGACGTAGAACGTGTTGTTGCGGGCGACGTCCTTTTTCGTCTTGGAGATGAGGCGGCGCACCTGCACCGAATCCCGCCGCGAGACGGGAAACACGCCGACGGGAGCATAGCCTTGGATGACGTCTTTGACCTCTTCTGCTGAGCCCACGACGCCAAGATACTTTTTCCCCGCCTTGCGCCGGAAAGCGTCTTTGGCATGGGCGAGGCCTTCGCGGGAGAGAAAGCATTTTTCCACGAGGGCGTGCCGGTCTGCCGTGCCGAAATCGACGCCGTGCACGGAAAAGAGGTCGAGGAGGGCAGAAGGGTCGAGCAGCGTGATTGTTTCAGGGGCTTTTTCGCATGCCTTGTCGGTGAAGCCTGCGAGGCTCGCCACCACCAGCGACTTGCCCTGAAAGCGGGGCTCGGCTGCGATGTCGGCGACCTTCTTGGAGCCAGTTGGCCGCTTTCCGAAAAGGACGTAGACGGCGACGGGAGCGCGCTGGAAGGCGTCCTTTTTGACCGCCTCGAAGGCGAGGTTCTTCCCATGGGAGAAGCCGGCGACGTCTTCGTATCCCATCGAAGAGAGCAGCGAGGTGAATGCCTTGGTGAGCTGGCGCTTGTCGAGGTGGACAAGCAGTTTTTTGTTGGCAGCTTCGGTGGTCATGGCGTAGGGACAGGAGGCATCGTCGCCCGCAGTCATTATTTAAAAGGCCGCCGTATAAAATAAGGTAGGAGGAGCTACGAAACGATGAAGGGTTCTGAGGCCATCGTGGAAAGCCTGAGAAAGGAGGGCGTCAAACATCTCTTCGGCATCACGGGAGGCTCCATCATGGAGGTCTACGACGCGCTCTACGAGGTCGAAGACATCGACCACGTCATGGTGCGCCACGAGCAGACCGCCGCCCACGCCGCCGAAGCCTACGGCAAGGTCACCGGCGTGCCGGGCGTGTGCATGGCGACGTCGGGTCCCGGCGCCACCAACCTCGTCACCGGCATCGCCGACGCCTTCATGGATTCGGCACCAATGGTCGCTCTCACCGGCCAGGTGCCCGTCTCCATGATCGGCAACGACGCCTTCCAGGAAGCCGACATCGTCGGCATCACGATGCCCGTCACCAAGCACAACTTCCAGATAACCGACGTCCGAGACATCCCCCACGTCATGCGGGGCGCCTTCAAGCTCGCAACGACTCGAAGGCAGGGGCCCGTCCTCGTCGACTTGCCCAAAAACATCCAGCAGGAGCACTTGGAGAAAAAGTTCACCTATCCCCGCGACGTCGAGCTGCCCGGCTACAAGGAGCAGCAGTCGGGAGGCCACCCCCGCCAGATAAAATCGGCCGTCGAGGCCCTCATGGCAGCAGAGCGTCCGGTCATCATCGCGGGCGGCGGCGTCAAGGCCGCCAACGCCACCGGAGAGCTCGCCAAGCTCGCCGAAGGGCTCGGCATCCCCGTCGCCGTCACCCTCATGGGCAAGGGCAACCTCCCCGAGGACCATCCGCTCGCGATGGGCATGCTCGGCATGCACGGGCGCAAGGCCGCCAACCTGCTCATCAGCGACTGCGACGTCCTGTTCGCCCTCGGCTGCCGGTTCTCCGACCGCATCACGGCGAGCGTCACGCACTTCGCCCCCAATGCCACCGTCATCCACGCCGACATCGACCCCTCAGAGATAGGCAAGAACGTGGCCGTCGACATCCCCATCGTCGGCGACGCCCGCCTCGTCTTGGGCAACATCCTCAAGCTCGTGGGCAAAAAGAAGCGCAAGGGCGGCACGGAATGGCACGCCAAGCTCAAGCACTTCAAGAAGGAATATGCCCCCGACTGGGACTACGACGACACGCCCGTCAAGCAGCAGCGGGTCATGAAGGAATTGGACGCGCTCATCGGCAAAAAGACCATCATCACCACCGAGGTCGGCCAATGCCAGATGTTCGCCGCCCACTACCTCACCATCAACAACCCCCGCCACTACGTCACCTCCGGCGGGCTGGGGACGATGGGAGCAGGCTTCCCCTTCGCCATCGGCGCCCAGGTGGCCAAGCCCGACCACGTCGTCTGCGATGTGGCAAGCGAGGGCAGCTTTTTGATGACCAGCCAGGATCTCGCCACCTGCGTGAACCGAAAACTGCCCGTCAACGCCCTCATCCTCAACAACGGCTACCTCGGCATGGTCAAGCAGTGGCAGGACCTCTTCTACGACAAGCGGCGCAGCCACACGTACCTCGGCGAGGTCCCCGACTTCGTCAAGTACGCGGAGTCGTTTCAGGCCGAGGGCTACCGCGTCGAGCGGCCGGGCGAGATTGCTGAGACGCTGAAAAGGGCGTTCAAGAGCGCCAAGCCCGCGGTCATCGACGTCGTCGTCGACCCCGACGAGCACATCCTGCCCATGGTGCCGGCGGCAGGCCGCATCGACCAGATGATAGAGAAGCATCTGCTGGAAGGATGAAAAAGATACTCGTATCCGTCTGCACCGACGAAACGCCTTCCGTCTTCGATGTCATCGTCGGCTACGACGGCGGCGCCGACGCCGTCATACCCGTCAACGGGGTGGGGGCCGACGACGCGGCCGCCATCGTCTACGACTGCGTGTTCACGCGCGGGGTCGCCGAACTCAACAACACGGCGCTGTTCGTGTCGGGAAGCGACGCCCAAGCGGCGGAAGCCGTGCTTTCCGCCGTCCACAAAGCGTTCCACGACGACTTCAGGGTGTCGGTGGCCGCCGACCCCATGGGCGCCTATTCGACGGCCTCGGCGGCTGTCTGCAAGATCGGCCAGGGCCTGTCTTCAGGACTTTCGGGTGCCGCCGTCGTGGTGCTCGCAGGCACCGGCCCCATCGGCCGCTGCACGGCAACGCTCCTTGCCGCTGAAGGCGCCAGGGTCACCCTCACCTCGCGAAGCCGGAAGAAGGGCGATGCCGTCTGCGAGAATATCCGGGCAACGTTCGGCGAGAAGGTCGCCGCCCAGGAATGCGAGGGCGAGGAGGACCTGTCAGGAATCCTCGAAGGCGCGCAGGCGGTGGTGGCGACGGGAGCCGCGGGCGTCGAACTCCTATCCAAGGCCGTGTGGGAGACCAGTGACGTGGAAGTCCTCGCCGACTGCAACGCCGTGGCTCCTGCTGGCATCGAGGGCGTCGGCCTCAGAGACGGCCTCGCCGACCTCGGCCACGGGAAGAAGGGAGTCGGGGCAATCGCCGTGGGCGAGCTCAAGATGCGGGTGCACTACGGGGTCGTGAGACGGCTCTTTGAGACCAACACCGCCTTCTTCGACCTCGAGGCGACCTACGAGAAGGCCAAAGACCTGGTCTGCTGACGTTTTTTATTTCCCTTTGGGTAATCGTTTAGCTGTCGGGCACTGTTTTTTACGGTTTCCAGCCCCCGCCAAGCCAGGAAACCTGTTTTCCAACAAAAATGAGTCTTGGCAAACGGGATGCAGGCTGGGTCCTCGGGTACCTCGCGGTCGCTGGCGCGTTCCTCGACTACTGGAACTGGGGCAGTGGTGAACCTTTGCTTTTCGGTATGCCCTACTGGATTTTCTATCTCCTCATCCTTTGCCTGGTCCTCGGCCTGCACTTCGCGCTCTTTGCGGCACGGAGGTGGCGAACGTGATTGCCGTCGTCCTCGTTGCCGGCTATTTCGTCGTCTTGCTGGCCTTGGGTGTCGTCGCCCGAAGGAAAGCGGTGCAGACGCCCGAGGAGTACTACGTCGCGGGGCGGAGCTTCGGGACGGTGCTCCTGTTTCTGACGCTCGCGGCGACGAACTTCTCGGCGTTCACGTTCCTCGGCTTCGCGGGAGCGGCCTACACCCACGGATTCGGCCAGTACGGCATCATGGCGGCGGGGACGTCCTTGATGGCAGTCATGTTCTACCTCGTGGGCAGCAGGGTGTGGCGCATCGGTCGGGAGCTCGGCTGCCTCACCCCCCCAGAGCTCATCGGGAGGCGGTTGGGGAGCCGCCCGCTTCGTCTTCTGGTGCTCGCCGTCATGGTCGCCTATACGATTCCGTATCTCGCCATCCAGGCGGTGGGCGCGGGATTGCTCCTCAACTCGGTCGTGGGATGGGAGGTCTCGGCGGGCGCCTCAGTCACCCTCGCCGTCATCGCGGCCTACGTGCTCGCCGGCGGCATGCGGGGGTCGGGGTGGACGGACGCGCTTCAGGGGTTCGCCATGATGGCCGCCCTTCTTTTAGCCGTCGTGTTCGTCGCCGATGGCCTGGGGGGATTCACGGCAGCCGGGGAGGGGGCCTACGACGCCGAGCCAGCATTGTTTTCCCGGCCCGGCCCAGAGGGCTACTTCACGCCGCAGGTATGGCTGTCGTTCATGCTCCTTTGGGTGTTCGTCGACCCCATGTTCCCCCAGCTCTTCTCCCGTTTCTACACCGCAAAATCGGAGGCGTCGCTTCGCGGCGCCATGGTCTTGTACCCGTTCCTCGTCTCGGTTCTCTTCCTAGCCCCCGTCCTCGTCGGCGTGTGGGCGGCGGGCACCGACCTCGCCTTGGACAACCCGGACCTCGTCCTCCCCGAGATGGTGAAGGCGTACGCCCCGCCGTGGGTGTATCTCTTCGTCATGGTGGGGGCGCTCGCGGCCCTGATGTCGACGGCCGACAGCCAGCTGCTTTCGCTTTCTACCATGCTGTCCCATGACCTTGGCCTCCCGGGGGACAAGGTGCGGACGTCGCAGGCCATGACGGTGGCGCTGACGCTCTTTGCCCTCGCCTTCATCGCATTCGGCTTCGACCCGGCTGCTGGCATCTTCGGGACGCTCGTGGCCAC
>CAYUFO010000056.1:0-2804 GCA_964443985.1 uncultured archaeon
AGAGCCTAAGGTCTGTGGGCGTCGCAAGATAATGGATGATCTTCTCCCTGTCGGTCTCTCCCATGCCCCGCAATCCGTCGTAGCCGGTGTCGAGGCTCCGTATGGCCTTCTGCAGGCTCTCCTCGAAGGTGCGCCCGATGGCCATGACCTCGCCGGTGGCCTTCATCTGGGTGCCCAGGACGTTGCTTGCGTCCTTGAACTTGTCGAAGGGCCAGCGGGGTATCTTGGTGACTATGTAGTCGAGGGCAGGCTCGAAGCTCGCGGGCGTCTTCTTGGTGACGGCGTTGGGTATGTCGTCGAGGGTGTGGCCGATGGCGATTTTGGCAGCGACGCGGGCGATGGGGTAGCCCGTCGCCTTGCTTGCGAGCGCCGAGCTCCGGCTGACCCTGGGATTGACCTCGATGACGATGTAGTCGCGCGTTTGCGGGTGGACGGCGAACTGGATGTTGCAACCGCCTTCGACCCGCAATGCCCGGATGATCTTGAGGGCGGCGGTGCGCAGCGTCTGGTGGTCGACGTCGGAGAGCGTCTGGGCGGGGGCGACGACGATGGATTCGCCGGTGTGCACGCCCATGGGGTCGAGGTTCTCCATGTTGCAAACGACGATGCAGTTGTCGGCGGCATCCCGCATGACCTCGTATTCGAACTCGTACCATCCCAATAGGCTCTTTTCGATGAGGACCTGGTGAATCATGGACTGCTGCAGGCCGAATTCGCCAATCCTCTTCAGTTCGTTCGCATCGTGGGCGACGCCGCCTCCGGTGCCGCCGAGGGTGTAGGCGGGGCGCACGATGACGGGGTAGCCTATCTCCTCGGCAGTCTCGAGGGCCGCGCCGATGCTGGTGACGGCCGAAGACGGCGGGATGGGCTCGCCTATCTCGCGCATGAGGTTGGCGAAGAGCTCGCGGTCCTCGCCGGCCGTGATGGATTCGATGTCGGTGCCGAGGACTCTCACCCCGTATTTCTCGAATACGCCCATGGCGGCAAGCTGGCTTGCGAGGTTGAGGCCGGTCTGCCCGCCCATGGTGGGGATGACGCCGTCGGGGCGCTCCTTTTCGATGATCTTGGCGACGAGTTCGGGGACGAGGGGCTCGACGTAGATGACGTCGGCGACGTCGGGCTCCGTCATGATGGTGGCGGGATTGCTGTTGACGAGTACCGTCGTGATGCCCTCCTCGCGGACGGCAAGGCACGCCTGGCTGCCCGAGTAGTCGAATTCCGCGGCCTGGCCGATGACGATGGGCCCTGAGCCGAGAATCATGACCTTCGATGGCTTCTTCATCTTCTTTCCAAGACATGGGAGACGGGCAATATAAATGGCGGCAGGACTAGGGCGTCAGGGCGAGGGAGACGAGGTTCCAGCCGCCGTAGAGCAGGCGACAATCGGGCTGGGTGCAAAGGGTCGAAGTCGTCGACGTGGATGTCGACGTGGTGGAAGTCGACGTGGTGGACGTGGTCGAAATAGACGTTGTCGAGGTGCTGGTCGTCGACGTCGAAGAAGTGGACGTCAAGCTGGTTGACGTGGTCGATGTGGAGGTCGAGGTCGAAAGCGTCGTGGACGTGGAGGTTGTTGTCGTCGTGGGCTCCGACGTCGACGTGGTGGTCGATGACGATGACGTTGAGGTGGAGGAGGTTGACGTGGAGGGGATCGACGTGGTGGAGGTCGAAGACGTGGACGTCGTCGAGGTGGATGACGTGGAAGTAGACGTTGTGGAAGTCGACGTCGTCTGCGAATACCGCACCGTCACGAACTGGTCGTCGGGAGCGCCTGGGGGGTCCGCATAACCGGCGACGAGGAGGTCGCCGTTGTCGGCGACGACGACGTCGTTGCCCACCGACGCCGACGACGAGTCGTTGTCGGAACGGTTCCACAAAAGGGAGCCTGACGCGTTGTAGGCGATGGTCCAGACGTCTGCGGGCGTCGGCCCGGCTCCGCCGGTGACGTAGATGGCGCCGTCATCACTTGTGGCGATGCCGTGGGCGATGTCTTCCACCTCGGAGCCCGCGTCGAAGGTCCGATTCCAAAGGAGGATGCCGTCTGCCCCGTAGGCTACCGTCCAGTAGTCGCGGCCCTGGAAGACGGCGCCAAAGGACTCGGTGACGCCCGCGACGACGATGGAACCGTCCGATGCGACGGCGACGGCGTTGCTCTCCTCCCATTCGCTGCCGCCGAGGCTGCGGTTCCATTGGTGGACACCCGCCGACGAGTACTTGATGAGGATGAAGTCGCCCGCCCCCTCGGAGACGTTCTCGGGTGTCTGGCTCGCCGCAACATAAATGTTGTCATCGCCGTCGACGGCGACGTCGGTGCCCTGCTCGTAGCCGCCGCCGTCGAAGGTCCGGTTCCAGGCTTGCGTCCAGTTCGCCCAGTACTTGAGCACCCAGACGTCGTAGTCCTCGAAGGTGGTGGCATTGGCCGTGTATCCTGCGAGGACGTAGTCGTCTTGGCCGTCGCGGACGATGGCCCGGCAGCCCTCCCATTCACCGGTGCCGATGGTCTTGTTCCACTGGAGGATGCCGTCGGCGTCGTACTTGACCACCCAGCAGTCTTGGCCGCCCGCCCCAAACGACTGGGTGTGGCCCGCGACGTAGACCGCGTCGGCTGCGTCCAGGCAGACGCCGTGGCCCTCGTCGTAGCTGTCGCCGCCGAGCGTCCGGTTCCAGAGCGCCGACCCGTTGGCGTCGTATTTGTGGGTGAGAAAGAGGCGGGGCGGGTTGTCGTAGGCGGCGGCGGTGTAGCCGGCCACGACGACGTTGCCCTGCGAATCGAGGGCGAGCGACTGCGCCCGGCTGTAGCCGAGGCC
>CAYUFO010000056.1:2904-9284 GCA_964443985.1 uncultured archaeon
GGGCTAGTGGGGGCTGAAGTAGCCGAAGAAGATGACCCAGAGGGGGGCGGTGGTGAGTATCCAGAGCCGTTTGTTGTAGGCAAAAAGGTGGTGGCCCTCCATGGGAGCCAATGGGAAGAGGTTGTCGATGGCGTAGGCCATGGATATGATGGCGGCGAGGTAGGCCAGCGCGCCGAGGCTGCCGCCCAGGGGGATGACGAAGCAGCATAGGGAGAAGAGCATCAGGTTGCCGTAGGTGCCCGCCATGATGACGGCGACGCGGTGCTTGACGGGAAGCGCGTCCCTGAAGGTGACGTGGCCGACGGCGGCGAAGAAGTCGTGGAGCCCCAGCGATACGGCGGTGACGACGGCCGTCGAGCTCTTGCACAGCTCGAAGCTGATGCGGGTGCCGAAGAAGCGGGCAGCGGCAAGGTGGCCGAGCTTGTGGACGCCGATGGCCAGCGTCGTCGCGGCGAGCGCGAAAAGCCAGAAGGACAGGGTGGGCTCGCCACGGGAGAAGACGACCGTGAAGAGGATGGATAAAAGGAGGATGGAGGCGACGACCGTGCCGATGGATTCGTGCGTCGAGGGCGCCTGTCGTTCATAGCGGGTGCTCCGAAGGACGCGCACGACGAAGCCAAGACCGAAGAGGAAGAGGAGTGCCCCCCAGGCGTGGCGGATGAAGGCCGAAAGCCTTCGGGGGAGGACGACAAAGAGGACTTCGCCTACGGTTACAAGAAAGCTGCGGAGAACCGACTGGGCGCCGGCCCCGCCCGCGGCCTCGAGGGCGGCGATGCCGCCGCGCTCGAAGATCTGGAAACCTGCCTGTCCGAGGGTCCTGACGCTGAGCTTCTCGACGGCGTGGAACCCCACCTTCCCCGCCGCCTTGAGGCCTGCATGCGACACGGACTTGGCGCCGACGCGCTCTGCAACCTGGGTGGTGGCTTTTTCACCGACCCGGGCGCTGACGCCCTCGACGGCGGCGATGCCGCCGCGTCCCGCGCTGCCGGCCGCTATCCCGAGCAGAAGCTCTTCTTCGAAGCTGCCGGCATCCTCGACGGCAAGGGAGTAATACAGGTAGCTCAGGGCGACGACGATGACGAGCATGGCGGTGAAGAGGGCGACGGTCTTCATGGCGGGAGGGGACACCTCACGGTGGGGGGGTGGACTGTGCGTGTCGGCGGCTGAATGACTATATATTAGTGGCTTTCGGCATAAAATAGGACGATGAAGGATGCGGTGTCGAGCCTCGACGTCTTTGTCTTGGCGTCTGAGCTCCAGGGACTGTTGGGGAAGGGTCGCCTCGACAAGGTCTACCAGATAGCAGACCGCATGCTCAAGGTGCGATTCCATGTGGCAGGCGAGGGCAAGCGGGAGCTCGTCGTCGCCCCCCACTACGTCTGCGTGTCGAGGTACGTCCGCCCCGTCCCCGAGCAGCCGACGTCGTTTGCCATGCAGCTTCGAAAGCACCTTTCCGGGGCATACCTCAGAGATGTTCGTCAGCACGGCTTCGACCGCATCCTCGAATTCGACTTCGAAGGCAGTAGCGGGAAGAAAACGCTGGTCGTGGAGCTCTTCCACCACGGCAACGTCGTCCTCGTCGACGAGGGCCGAAAGATCCTCGGCCTTCTGGAGTGGCAGAAGTGGCGCGACCGGGTCTTGGGCGTCGGCAAGACCTACGAGCATCCCCCCGCCCGAATGAATCCCCTGACCGTCGAGCGACGGGAGGTCGAGGAGATCCTTGCAGCATCCGATAAGGGAATCGTGCGGATGCTTGCCTCACAGCTGGGGTGGCCCCCCGTCGCCGCAGAAGAGATATGCGCGCTGGCGGGGGTCGAAAAGGAAGCGACGTATCCGAAGCTATCGGTGAAGGAGCAGGAGGGGGTCCTCGACTCCTTTCTCGCGTTTCGTTCCCGCCTGCAAGAGGACGAGCCATCGGTCCGCGTCGTCCTCGACGGCAACGGCGCCATGGTCGACGTCGTGCCCTACACCCTGAAGGTGTTCGAAGGCAAACCGGTACGGGACTATCCCTCCCTCAACGACGCCCTCGACGACTACTTTGCCAAGACCGAGTCCGAAGACAAACGCGAAGCCGGCGAGAAGCGGTTCGAGGAGGAGCGCGAGCGGCTTGCGACGATGCGTGAAAGCCAACGGGACCTCGTCGGGGACCTCGAACGCAAAAGCGAGGAATACCAGGCCGCAGGCGACCGCATCTACCAGCACATGGCAGACATCGAAGACATTACCCAAGCCATCGAGGAGGCCCGATCGAAAGGGCTCAGAGACGAAGACATCCTCGCCACCTTCAAGAAGGGCGCCAAGGAAGGCATGGCGGCTGCGGCGCTCGTCAAGGACCTCAAACGCGAGAAGCTGATATTGGAGCTCTAATGCCTTTGGCCGGGCATATACATGGCAGCGGATAGTTCGGCGAGCAGCGCCAGGGTGCCGTCAGCTGGTTTTTTCATGCGGCCTGGCCCCGAGGGGTTGACGCCGAATTGCGTGGCGACGGTGATGCGGCCCGTGCCGTCTGGCATGTTGGTTATGGTTAGGGCGGGCGTCGGCTCAGGCAGTCTGGGGCGGGTGTGCCCACCAGTTCGCGTGCGATTGAAGATTAGATGGAGGTTGTCGTTGTCGCGTCGGGCGTCGACGTCGTCTCGCGATGCAATCCAATCGCTGATTTTCCCGAGGCCGAACTGGGTTTTGGTGCGTATCCAGACGTCGTCGTTCGTCTTGGCGGACCGTATGTCGATGATGCCTTGGGGCAGATGCTCGGGTGCGACGCGGGGGGTGTTGTCTATCCGCTTGCTGCCTGCCGTCTTGAGGCGTTTGAGCTCGTCGTACGTGTGGGGGGGCCGGAAGAAGTCATCGGCGGGAATCCGTTTTCCGGGATCGAGGTCGACGACGTTCTCGGGTTGATTGTTGAGGACGGCGTACACGTTGTTGACTGTTCCCGCCATGCGGACGCCGTGGGCGAGGCGGTGGAAGGTGCCGCCTGGCCCCTCTTGTGAGAGGACGCCGAGGGAGTTTTTGGGTAGCTTGAGCATGGACTCGATGTCGCGAAACGACGGCCTGTCCTCGCGTTTGAAGAGGTCGGTAAGCGCTCTCCTCAGGCTTCGGCTGAACAGGTCCGCGCCGACGGCCCGCTCCATGACGGCAAGCGATTCGTCTTCAGGGACGCCGGCCCTCTTGAGGTCGTCTGCGGCCTTTCGGGCTCGCTGCTGGTCTTTCCCTTCACGGACCGACTTCAATAGGCCTGCGAGCGCATCTTGCGAGGCCGGTTTAATCGGGCGGGTTTTACCGTTTTTCTCTCTGACCATGGTTAGGGTTGTCCGGGTTTTGTCTGCAGGATGGTCTTTGCGATGTCTTGGAATTTCTCCTTGACGGCATCGAATTGTTTCTCGGTCGCTGACCCTGGGAAGAAGTGCTTGTCGAGGATTGATTGTATTGTCGCCTCGCTTTCACGGTCTCCAATACTGTGTGCGAGAGTCTGTGCCCGAGCCCAGTAATAGAGTTTTTCTAGGGGGAGGCCATTTTTCGGGGGTTTCTCCGCCCGACGTCTGACGTGCTCTTGGAGGAGGCTTTTTGCCGCATCACCGCCGTTTGAGAGAATCAATACCTCGCGCATCAATGAATGGGCTTCATTCACGGGATTAGGACCCTTTGAACGTCCAATCTCTGTGAGGATTTTCCCTATTTTTACTGCAGGGATGCTTTGCTTGGCCAACCAGCCCATTACTGTAGGATATTTTTCGATGCTGCGATCGACATACCATTCCCACGGCTTATTTTTTTCCATCGAGGCATCCCTGACAGACGTCTCCCGGTCAAATCCGAGACCCCGGTAGAGCATGGCATGGGCGCGGGGGTCGGGTCGTTTTTTCATTGCTCTTTCGAGTCGATCCCTCAGCTTCACCCTGAATGGCTTCATTGGATTATTGCTTCTCACCCAAGTGTGTATCTGGGCGTATCCTCGCTTCAGGATCTCGGGGTCGGCGTGTATGGCTTCATGTACCGTCTCCTCGAGCCGGGTGGCAGTCAGATCGGGGTGTAAATCACGTGTCTTTTCTTCGAGGAGATGGCGGTTGAGGGCCTTCGTTATCTGGCCTGCCTTTTTCCCCGGTTCGCGAATCTTGTTTTTCCTGATGTGGGCTTTGACCCAGTCGTATTCCTCGAGGTCGAATGTGCCGCTGCCTCGCGGCATGGCCTGCTGGTGGAAGGCGGCATCGTCTCGGAATGACATCGAGGAAACGAGTTTCAAGTCCATGATACGCCTGATGTCGAGTTCGC
Source organism: uncultured archaeon (assembly GCA_964443985.1). Taxonomy (GTDB): domain Archaea; phylum Altiarchaeota; class Altiarchaeia; order IMC4; family JBDREA01; genus JBDREA01. The sequence goes on from CAYUFO010000056.1 coordinate 7,171, forward strand.
CGTTGACGTCGATGCGAAAGCCGTCCTTTGCCTTGTTGAGCGTGCTGTAGATGCCTTGCGTGGCAAAAAGCGCCTGGATGTCTCGCTGCAGGCCTTCATCGGGGATGGACGAGCCGAGCTGGATGGCGGGGCGCACGCCCTTTAACCGTAACGGCGCGTCCGGGACCTTGGCGTCGAGGTATCCTGAGAGGAACGCCCGGCGTTCCTCGTCGGTGGCAAGATACTCCCAGGGTAACCGAGTCTTCTCGCCTGTTGCCTCGGCGATGTCGCGCATGAGCTCGACCGATTGGCACTCCACTTCAAAGCGCTTCTTCCCTTTGACGGTGTATTCGCGAATCTTCGACTTGGACTTCGTGGCCTGCTCTAGGCTCCGTGCGAGCTTCTGGGCGCCTTCCTCGTGGCGGAAGGTCCGTTTGAGCTTGAGGGGGTTGTGCTGCACGCCCAATGCGAAGTAGGATCCGAGTATCCGGGACCGGTCCACTCCTTCGATGTCGTCAAGTCGCACGTTCTTCGCCTGCGCGTACGTCTGCAGCCGGAATGCGTCTTCGGGTGCCATGTGCCCGTATTTTTGTGCCATGGTGGCGCCGACTGGCAGTTCCTTAGCTATGGAGGCGACGCTTTCCCCTTGGGCTTTTCGCTGATGCACTTCGACTATGTTTCTCCATCGGGAAACTCTGACGCCTAACGCCTGAGAAATCTCTTCCATCGACTTCCCCTTGCGCCGCATCTGCCCGATGAACGTCCGGGCAGCCTTACCTGCGGAGCCGTCGCCTATTTGCTTGAGGAGCCCGTCGACGTCGGGGATGCGAGAATCCGTTTTCGTTGCGTGTTTCGTGACGGGACCCATCGCTATCAGAGAATATGGGGAAGGACGAATAGAAAAACCTATTTTTGGATTGGTTTTTGGGTTGCGCGATAGTCGTCAAGTGCTTTTTTGAGGCCGAGAGTGCGTTTGTCTTTGGAGGCGTCTTTGGTGGCTTCTTTGAGGAAGGCGATGCCGTCTCGTTCTCCGAGGGCGCAGACGGCCCCCTCGATAAAGGATGCGCGGCTGAACGTCTCAGGCACGTTGTCCCCCTTTTGGGGGACATAGTCGATGTTTCCAGCTAGGTGGGGCATGACCTCATACCATTGGAAGAAGTTCTCCGTGAACGTCTTCGGGTCCTGGCGGGCCACATCGCCGGTGTCGATGAGAAGGACCTTTGGCGCATCTGTTTTCATCGAATCTTCGGTTATCTTGAAGTTGCTGGGGTGGGGGTCGCGGATGGCGTAGCCGCCCGTTTTCTTCCAGAACCGCAGCGACTGGGCGACGACTTCACGCTCGGCTCGCTCCTTTCGCCCTCCCTTGAGGATGACGTGCTCGAGCGTGGGCCCCCGGACATAGTCTTCGGTGAGGACGATCTCCCGGTCACGGGAGACCCACAGGCCGCCGATGGGGGGCGTGATGTTTGGGTCGGGGTCGGCGTAGTAGCCGACGAGCTGCTCGGTACCGCCTTTTGGATTCGAGAGATGAGAATTGCTTATCTTCAAGACGAACGGGGGCGCGTCGAGGTCCTTGAGGCCGCTGCCCGCGGCTTCTTTCAACTGCAGGCTCAACAGGTAGGCATGCCGCGAGGCTCCGGGAGGATATATGCGGTCGGCGCGCGCCGACGCCACTGTATCTGGATTGACGTCGAGGCCATAAAGCTTCTTGCAGGCCTTGCCAATGACGTTCTTCGTGTCGAGGAGTTCCTTGATTTTTCCCGCATCGAAAGTGGAGACGCCATCGCCGTCCTCAACCGGGATGTCCCATCTACGCTCAGGCGGACCGTTCCTCTCAAGCGAGGACTTGGATTTTGAGGCAAGCCACTCCCTCCGAGACTCGATGAACTCGGCATCGAGTTTTTTCGCCAACTCATCGGAAGAAGACATCCGGCGCCTTCCGACCTCGCAGACCATCAAGAGAATAAAGGAAGAAGGAATAGAAAAAAAAGAAGGGAGAGGAGGAGTGACCCTCCTGTTTTGGACGACCTACCTGAGGACCGTTTCCGACTCGCAATCCTTGAAGCAGATTATTTTTTGGGCGGGCTTGTAGGGTCGGCGCAGGACGAATGACTCGATGTCTTCGTCGTTTGCGG